>NZ_JBFUHN010000089.1:0-25069 GCF_056402375.1 Variovorax sp. P4_B10
GGCCCCATCGTGCCGGCCGGCGAGCCCGCCACGCTCGACACCATGAAGCGCGACACCTACTTCTACGGCACCATCGGCGGCGACTACATCTCCATGCGCGACGACACGGCGCGCAGCAAAGAAGATGCATTGCGGTGGGTGCGCCAGATCGTGGTTCCCACCGACCCCAGGGTGGCGCTTGCCGGCTGGAATCCTGAAGTGCAGAAGGCGGTCTACGCCGCCAAGGTCGTGGTCGGCATGACCCGGCCCCAAGTGCTGATGTCGCTCAGCTACCCGTCGCGCAACGACACCAAGGACCTGAGCGCCAACGCATGGCGGTACTGGACGGTGCAGGAAGACGAGCCGGTCGATGTGCTCTTCGGTGCCGATGGCACGGTGAGCGGCTTCTCGGGCAAGCCCTCGGCGGTTCGCACGGTCGAATTCCGGCGCTGATCATCATGGTGCTCTCTCCCGGCGTGCCTCGGCGCACGCGCTTGGCTGTGGGCCGCAGCCCTTGCGGCCTGCTCGCTCTTGACGCTATGGCAAGGGCACCTCGCGCCCGAAGCTCTACACCATCGGGATCAGCGTCAACGCGACGTTCAAGCTCAGCGACCAGAAGTTCCGCCGCTCGGGCCAGATCCGCGCCCAGTGGACGCTCCACGGCCGACCCGCTCGGCCGGAACTGGCCGGTGCAGTCGTGGGCGTATGGGGGCAGTGGAGCGAGCTGCGCTACGACTTCTGCGTTGGCGCGCCCATCAGCAAGCCCGAGGGTTATCGCACGGACAAGGTGACGCCCGGCTTCAATCTCAATGCAAGTTTCTAACAACAGGGAATGTCAAACATGAAAAAACGAATGCTTGCGAAAGCAGTTGCCTTGCTCGCCATCGGTGTGCTGCATGGCTGTGGCGGTGGCGGAGGCGGCGGTGGTGGCGGCGCATTTTTGCCGATCGCTGCAGCGCCGGCACCAACTCCTGGCGCTGATCCGGCCCCGGCACCCGGCGTTGCTCCGGCGCCTGCGCCGGTTCCTATCTCTTCGCCGGCAACCTCGATCAAGCGGGCGCTCGACACCATCAGCCCCATTGCGGCTAATGGCGATCTTGATGTCCAGTTGTCTCTCGATCTCGCAACAGCCACTTCGGTTACCTACACGCTCGAGAACCCCGACGGTAGCAACGTTGTCGCTGTATCTCAACATGCCGGAACGGCAGGGGTGTTCTTCCCGAGAACGACGGCGTTGATCAAGCTGTTGATGCCCAAAATCGCACCGGGCTTCTACGTGTTGAGGGCCAAAGGTCAAATCTTGGACATGACTACATCGAAATTGAGATACGTCGAGGCAACCTTGCCCATCCAATTGGGCGCGTTCTCGCTGAACATGGCGAGTTTGAGTTATTCCAGCGGTCTGATCATCGGCGGGTCATCGCGCCTCATGCCCCTGACCTACACCAGCGCCCTCGACGGAACGCTCTACATCTACCCCATGGGGCAGGCGTCCGGTGTCTGTGCCGCAAAGACCGCTGCGGAACTCCCGAGCGTGCCGAACGTTAAGGCCAGTGTTGTCACCGGGTCCGTGAACTACAGCACGGGCACGTTTGGTCCGGCAACGTCGTTTGCCGATGCAGATACAGCATGCCTGCAGTTCGTGCGGGCGAGCGATTCGGTGGCCGAGACGCCGTACACCTTCAATTTCCGCTATCTGTCGCTGCCGGCATCTGGCGATCTGCTCTTCTCGCTGGGAGCGGACCCCGCCACGGTGTCCAAGGAAACTCTCAGCCTGATCTCGATGCCCTGGGATGGAAACTCCAGTGGCTTCTTCAATTGGTTGGAACGGCGTCAAGTCTTTACGTCCGGCGACGTGCTGCAGCAGTCCACCGCCAATAGCTCGCGCATCAGCCTCGAGCAAGCTGTTGGTACTTGGCAATACAGACTGGCMGCGCCAATCACGACCGATCATCCGTTCTATGTTGCAAAGGTTGAAGGCCGACCGCCAATGGTCTTCTTTGTGAAGCCCTGACATCGCATCGACGGTGGCACAGCGTTTGTTGAACGGCGACGGTCAATGGGTGCGTGCCGCCGCGAGGGGCTCTTGTGCTGCTCTCCTCGCGGCGCGGCTTTCGTGCAGCCAAGCTCACCTTCAATCCTGCTTCGGCACAACTCCTCACTGATGGCGTTCGAATGCGTAGGCCCGCAGCTTGCCAACTCTCCCCGCTTCTCTCAAACCCGTCGTCGAGTCTCAATCTCTCAAAACCGATCACGGCTGCCCGAAGTTGGAGCCGTCTGAGACCACTCAATCGACTTCAAACATTTTAGAAAAACCAATGAGAGCTTCATGAAACGCATCGTTACCGTCTGCGCCATTGCCGCCATGCTCGGTCGCATGCGCCGGTCGGCCCATGCAAGCGACCAATGAAGAGCCAGAACCGCTGTCACATCCCCGGGTCGAGATCGTCTACAACGCCAAGTCCGAATTGGAGGTTCTGGATACTGGCGCAACGCCGACGGTCGGGCTCGGTGGCTTGTTCGGCCCAGTGGGCGTGCTGGTTTCGATCGGCGTGGACGCTGCCAGTCGTAACAACTCGATCAACCAGGTGGAGAGTCGCGGCAAGCGCTTCCAACAGGCGGTGCGGGACAGCAACGGCGAGTTGACGCTGCATCAGGAATACGCCGAGCGCCTCGCCGAAGTCATGCGCGCGACGGGCCGCGAGGTCAAGCTCACGCCAAGCGACCGCGCCACTGGCGGCGCGCGAAAGATGGAACTCGCTGGCCTGACGGCTACGCCGGGCTATGAGGTGATGCTGCTGCGCATCACCGCCGGCTACGGAGCGCCGAGCTTGACTGCGGACTTCCGGCCCGTCATTGTGGTGGGGTACGCGCTGCGCGACGACAAGCTTCAGCCCCTCACATGGAACTCCATCACATCAAATCGAGGCAGTCCTAGCGCTTTGGCGCCTGCACCAGGTGCTGCCGGAAGAAGGCAAGCACCTTGGCATTGAAGTCGGCGTGGAAGGCCGCGCGGTCGAAGCCGGGGCCGTCGCGGCAGATGTCGGACAGGGCCTGGGTCATCGCAGGCGAGCAGGGCGCCAGAAACGCAAAGTGCCCGGCGTTCGCGGCCACATGCCAGTCCGGCGCCACGGGYAGGTCGCGGCGAACCGCTTCCACGTCGTGCAGCGTCACCCCGTCGCCACCCAGGGCAGAGGCCCAGAGCTGGATCGGCGTCGTCGCTTGCTTCAGTCCGTCGGCATCGAAAAAGCTCAGCGGATCGACGATGACGGCCGCCTTGATGCGGGCATCGCGCACGGGGGGCGGCGGCAGTTCATTGCGGCGGATCTGCCCGCAGAACGGAATGTTCGACACCGGTGCGCAGAACCGCGAGCCCAGCCTGAAGTCGGGAACCGCACCGGCCGCCACGAGGCCGGTGTAGCCGCCTCGGGAGAATCCGAAGAAACCGACCTGGTCGGCGGCAATCTTCGAATGCCCCGGCCATGCATCGAGCATGTAGTCCGCCAGTCGCCGCATGTCGACGGGCCGCGAGGCGAACGTCGAGAGATACCCCCGGCGGGCCAGATCCTGGAAGTTGTCGTTCGGATGGCTGATGGCCGCGACGACGAAGCCCGCATCGGCCAGCGTCGCCGCCGTGTCGTGGTGTCCGAGGAACGAGCCACCCGAACCGTGCGAGACCACCACGAGCGGCAGCCGCGCGCCGGAGACGGGGCAGTCCTTCACTCCGGAAATCACGAGTGGATCGAGCGCGATCCGGCCGGCCGGCGCGTCACAGGGTGTCCATACCGCGCCGCGCAGCGCCGGCCCGTCCTTGTCGGCCGGCACCTCGATGAAGCTGAAGCCTGCGGCATGACTCAGCGTTGCAGAAAGACAGAATACGGCGGAAAGGGCAATGTGGCGCAGGGACATGGGCGTAGGGATGGAAGGTGGTGGACGAGGTCAGTTCGCGGCACGGATGGGAATCAGAAGATGGGTGCGCAGCTCGGCCCGCGCGACCTTGCGCGGCGAGTTCAGGTAGTGCTCCAGCACGGGGCGATCGTCGGGCTCGTAGCCGCTGCCCGGCAGCCATCGCGCATAGAGCGTGGTGATCGCCGCGTTGATGCGGGCGTAGGGGCCGATGAGGCAATGCAACGCATAGCGGCCGGCCGGGATCTCCAGCATTTCGATGTCCGCATTCACAGGCCATGGTGCCACCGAGGCCGCTGCGGCGTAGTACCTGAAATCGTCCGGGTCCTCAGGGTCGCCGGAGGAGATGCCCAGCCAGTCCGACACGGTTCTTTCTCCGGCATGAACGCGCAGCAGCCGCTGGGTGTGAGGAATGGTGGAAGGCGGCCCCCGGTGGCGCAGCGCATGCACCTGCTGCGCGGGCCGTTCGACGATCCGCACCGACGCCACGGGGCCGGCATCGAGCGCCACGCGGTGCATCTGCTGCTGGAACTCGCTCGGCGACTGCCCGGTGAACTGGCCGAAGGCGCGCGTGAAGGCCTGCGGGCTGTCGTAGCCCGCTGCCATCGCCACCTGCGTGATGCTCTGGCTGCCTTCCTCCAGCCATCGCGTGGCCAGCGCCAGCCGCACGCGGCGCACGGTGGCCGCCACCGTTTCGCCGGCGATGCTGCTGTAGATGCGGTGGAAGTGAAAGGGCGAGAAATGCGCCAGGCGCGCCAGGTCTTCGAGGCGGTGCTGCGCCATCGGGTCGGCCACGATGGCCGCGACGGCGCGCGCCACGCGCTCCCTGTAGTTCTGCTCGGCACGCCGGGGTTTCATGGCCGACAGTGTGCCGCTGCCGGGCCGGCACCGCTTAGCAGACTTTGCGCAAATGAGCGGATTTCCGGAAGGCGTCCCTGACGAGCGGCGGTGCGCAGCGGGGGCGTTATGCTGTGCGGCATGGTTAACAATGTTGTCCAACTGAATGCCTCCGACTGAAGCTTCCCAAGTCAGCCCGGGCACCGATCCATCCTGCGATGTGTTGGTGATCGGCGGCGGCCCCGCCGGATCGACCGTGGCGGCGCTGCTGGCGCAACAGGGCCGCAACGTGGTGCTGCTCGAAAAGGCGCACCACCCGCGCTTTCACATCGGCGAATCGCTGCTGCCGGCGAATGTCGAGCTGTTCGACAAGCTCGGCGTGCGCGACCAGGTCGAGAAGATCGGCATGCCGAAGTTCGGCATCGAGTTCGTCTCGCCCGAGCATGAGCACCGCAGCTATGTGGAATTCGCCGAGGGCTGGGACAAGTCGCTCGACTCCGCCTGGCAGGTGCGCCGCTCCGAACTCGACGAGCTGCTGTTCCGCAACGCAGCCACGCGCGGCGCGCAGACGATCGAAGGCTGCAAGGTGCGCGACGTGGCCTTCAACGCCGACGGCGCGACAGTGCAGGCCGAGATGGACGACGGCGCCAGGCGCAGCTGGCGCGCCCGCTTCGTGGTCGATGCGACGGGGCGCGACACGCTGCTGGCCAACAAATTCCGCTGCAAGGAAAAGAACCCCGACCACAACAGCACGGCCGTCTTCGGCCACTTCACCAACGCCGAGCGGCTCGAAGGCAAGAAGGAAGGCAACATCAGCATCTGCTGGTTTCCGCACGGCTGGTTCTGGTTCATTCCGCTGGCCGACGGCACCACCAGCGTGGGCGCGGTCTGCTGGCCGTACTACCTGAAGACGCGCGACAAGCCGCTGAAGGATTTCTTCTACGACACCATCGCGCTGTGCCCGGTGCTGGTCGACCGCCTGAAGAGCGCCACGCTGGTCGACGACGCGGTGCATGCCACCGGCAACTTCTCGTACTCGAGCACCCACGCCACGGGCGACCGCTACCTGCTGCTGGGCGACGCCTTCACCTTCATCGACCCGATGTTTTCTTCGGGCGTGTACCTGGCCATGCACAGCGCCTTCGACGGCGCCGAGCTGGTGGCCACGGCGCTCGACCGGCCGGCCGAGATGGCCGGCGTGCGCCAGGCCTTCGAGGCCATGATGCGCAAGGGGCCGAGCGAGTATTCGTGGTTCATCTACCGCGTGACCAACCCGACCATCCGCGACATGTTCATGCACCCGGGCAACCCGTTCCGGGTGAAGGAGGCGCTGATGTCGCTGCTGGCTGGCGACATCTACAAGGGCACGCCGATGTGGGGCGCGCTGCGCATGTTCAAGGTGCTGTACTACGGCATCTCGATCGCGAACTTCCGGCGCACCTGGGCGGGCTGGAAGCGGCACCGCTTCAACACCCGCGACATGGGCGCGTTGAAGGGCGAGACGGTCCTCAAGTCGGAGTAGTTGCCGGCTTCAGGCACCTGGCGTGTCTTCGAGCAGCAGCCGCGCGTTTTGCCGCGCCGTCGCTCGAAACGATGCGGAGATGCGCTCGTCGGCCGCCACCGTCTGCCAGAACACGACAGCAAGTTGACGGGCGCGCGGCCACTCCGGCAGCGTCTCGATGCTGGGCGCAAGGCCGGTGGCCGCGAGATCGCGTGGCGGCAACTCGCCACTGGTGGCTGCGTACAGCGTCGGCAATACGTCATAAGCCGGCGCCAGGCGCCAGTCATCGCCTTCGATGAGCAGCGAGATGTTGCCGTAGTGGCGATCGGTGTTGCCGATCAGCCGGCCGAAGGCCTCCAGAAAGCGCAGGCGCGCTGCATCGTCGGCGCGCAGCAGGCCGCGCGAGGCCATGCGGTTGGCGGTGGCCGCCCAGTTGTCGATCTTGCCGATGTACTGCGCGTCGTAGGCCATCAGCGACACCATGCCGATGCGGCCTTGCGCCGTGCGATCGAAGCGCTCGACCTCCAGGAAAACGCGGCCGGCCTTGACGAAGATGCGCGTGGAGGCCGCGGCCACGCCGGCGTCCGCGAGCGTACGCAATGCAAGGTGCTCGCAGACGAGCAGGTCGCGCGAGCGGCGGTCGACGGCCGAGGTGCCGGCCGTCGAGAACTTGACGATGACCTGCCGGCCATTGCGCACGGTGCAGAACTTCGGCTGCTCGCCGCCGGCCGACGAGCCTGGCAGCGTGCCCTGCATGGCGCTTTCGGCCATGGCCGGATAGTCGGCTGCCGATACGCGATGCACCGCGCGTGCGGCGATCGCGTGAAAGCGTCGGAACGACTCCGCGCCGACGATGAGGTTGCCTGGCAGGTCTTCGCCGCACAGCGCCAGCGCCAGCAGCACGTCGTCGTCGTTCCAGTGCTCGGGGTTGGCGGGCAGGCCGAGTTCGGGATGCCCCTGCGCAAAGGCGCGCCCGATGAAGCCCTGGGGCCGCATGTCGGAAAGAAACCAGGGCAGGCCGTCGTGCAGTGCGCTGCGGCCTTCCTGCTCGTCCATCCAGCAGCGGCCGCCTTGCAGCGGCACGATGCGGCCGAATGGCACGGGGTTGCCGGCCGCGTCGATTCTGGTCACGGGCACTTCGGTGCCGACCCGTTCGACATGCCGCGGCACGATGTACATCTGCGAGCGCGCCGCGCCCACCTTGAGGATTTCGGCGCTCCGGATCAGCGGCGCCAGCGCGCGTGAAACGGTCGGCTGGCTGACACCGAGCTGCGCCCGGATGTCGGCAGCGGTTGCCGCACCCTGCGAACGGGTGAACGCCAGCGCAGCTTGCGTGAGGGAGAGTGGAGACGAGGCGGCCATTGAATATCAATGTGAATAGATAAATTATCCTCTTTCTCATTGATAAATTAAAAAAAATGAATCTATATATGAATAGATAAATAAGGTGGAAATTTCGAATCGTGAGCACGACACGCTGCTCGATCCAACGCGGAATCGACAGTCACGTTCGCCGGAACACGCACGTCGTCAGGTCCTCGGGCAGCACCCGCTCCATGACGGTGTCGACCAGGCACTCCGCAAACGCTGCGTGCAGGGGGTCCGGCTGCGACTGCGCCAATGAGATGAATCCGAGCGTGTAGGGGATGCGTGGACGAAAAGGGCGCCGCACGATGGCGGGATCGCGGCAGTAGCTCGCCAGCAGGGCGTTGACGATGGACACGCCCATGCCCTGCGCCACGATGCTGCAGGCCACCGCCACGGAATGGACCTCGGCGACGATCCGGGGGCGCGCGCGGGTCTGCCGCAGCACCATGTCGATGTCCTCGCGCATCGCGTGCTGCCGCCCGAGCAGCACCATCGGAACCTGATCCAGGTCGGCAGGCGTCACGGCCTCCAGCGACGCCAGCGGATGCCCGGATGGCAGGACGCAGACCGCCTCGGTTTCGAGGCAGGGCTCGGCGTGCAGGTCCGCATGCTGCGTGGGCAGCAGCGCCAGCGCCAGGTCGGCGTCGCGGCTCAGCACCGCGCGCTCGGCGAACCCATAGGAACCGGTCCTCACCTCCAGGGACAGGTCGGGATGGTCGCGGGCGAAGCGCTCGAGCACGGTCGGCATGATCTTCGTCGCCATGGTGCTGGGGACCACCACATTGAGCAGCCGGCGCCGAAAACCGGCGACACGCAGTTGCTGTGCGTGCCGCGCGAAACACTGCGCGAGTTCGACCAGCCGGCCGGCGTCCTGGCCCAGGGATTCCGCCTCGCGCGTGGCAACCAGCCGGCCGCCCCGGCGTTCGAACAACACGAGGCCGAGGCTGTCCTCGAACTGTCCCAGCAGCCGGCTGACCGCCGACTGGGACAGTCCGAGCCGCCTTGCCGCTGCCGTGGTGGAGCCTGACAGCATCACGGCCTGAAACGCCTCGATCTGCTTGAAGTTCATCCTGCGCGTTTCCTTCCCGGCCCCGGTTCGGGCGCCACTTTTCGCATCGTCCCATGCGGCATCGTCATAGTGTTGTGCCCCTGCAGGACGCTCTCGACAATCGTCGCACAACCCGCCAACCGACCGCCAACCGTCCGAGAACCGACCATGCGCAAGCTGCCATACAAACTCTTTTTTTCCTGCGCCATCCTGGTCCTCTGCGGCCGCCTGGCCATGGCGGGGGAGTTTCCGGACAGGCCGGTGCGCATCATCGTGCCATTTCCGCCGGGTGCGGCGACGGACGCCACGATGCGTGCGGTGGCCATGAAGCTGGCCAGCGAATGGAAACAGCCGGTGATCATCGACAACAAGGCCGGCCTGACCACCGGCACCATCGCCGCGGCGGCCGCGGCACCCGATGGCTACACCCTCCTGCTGGGCACCTCCGCCACCATGGTGACGACGCCGATGACGATGGCCAAACCGACTTACGTCGTGGCGCGTGACTTCGTGCCCGTCGGCCGCATGGTCACCCTGGCGCCCGTCCTGGTGACCCATCCTTCGACCGGCGTGAAATCGCTCAAGGAGTTGATCGCGGCCGCCAAGAGCCACCCCGGCGAGTTGAATTTCGCCTCCAGTGGCGTCGGTACGCCCGGCCACCTGGTCATGGAGCAACTGCAATCGATGACGGGGATCCGCATGCTGCACATCCCCTATAAGGGCGGTGCGCCCATCGTGTCGGACCTGGTGGGCGGGCAGGTGCAGTTTGCGATGAACGCGCTGCCCAGCGTGCTCGAATTCGTCAAGACCGGCAAGCTGGTGGCGGTGGCCGTGGGGCAGCAAGAGCGCGCCRGGGCGTTGCCCCAGGTGCCGACGATCTCGGAGACGGTGCCGGGCTTCGACTTCACGATCTGGTATGGCCTTTTCGCTCCCGCCAAAACGCCGCCGGAGGTCGTGGCCAAGATCGGCCGCGACCTCCGGCTCGCGCTCGGTGACGCCGATGTCGCCCGCAAGCTTCAGGCCCAGGGCAGCGACCCGGCGCCCAGCACGCCGCAGGAACTGCTTCAGCTGATGCGCAAGGAAACCGAGCAGTGGCAGAAGATCATCCGCGACCGCAACCTCCAGATCCAATGATGAGCACCCCCAAGATGCGCACGGCCGCGGAGGCGCCGTCCCTCCGCAGCGATGTAAAGACACAGAGCGACATGATGGTCACCATGCGCGACGGCGTGCGCCTGGCAACCGATGTTCATCGTCCGGCACGCGGCGGTGTCCCGCTGACGGGCGCATTCCCGGTCCTGATGGAGCGCACGCCGTATGGCAAGACGCGCATCTCCAGGCGCGAGCGCACGATGCGCGAGCCGCACGCGCTGCGGCGCGACGAGGTCGCCGCCTATTTCGTCCGGCAGGGCTACGTGGTGGTCGTGCAGGACTGCCGGGGCCGCCATGGGTCCGAAGGCCGGTTTGCCAAGTACCTGGGCGAGGCCAACGACGGTCACGACACGGTGGCCTGGATTCGCGAGCAGCCGTGGTGCGACGGCCGTGTAGGCACCTTCGGGCTGTCCTACGGGGCGCACACCCAGACCGCCCTGGCGACGCAGCGGCCCGCCGGCCTGCGCGCCCTCTTTGTCGAGTTCGGGGGCTTCGCCAATGCCTACCGCGGCGGTATCCGCCACGGCGGCGCGTTCGAACTCAAGCAGGGCACCTGGGCGTTCCGGGAGGCGCGCGCCAACCTGTCCGCGGAGGCCGACCCGGTGGCCTGCGCCCGGATGGACGC
Organism: Variovorax sp. P4_B10; assembly: GCF_056402375.1. Lineage (NCBI taxonomy): Bacteria > Pseudomonadati > Pseudomonadota > Betaproteobacteria > Burkholderiales > Comamonadaceae > Variovorax > Variovorax sp. P4_B10. Next base: position 10,417 of record NZ_JBFUHN010000089.1, read on the forward strand.
CGAGGACATCGCCGATTGGTACCGCAGCCTGCCCTGGAAGCCCGGGCATTCGCCGCTCGCGGCGGTGCCCGACTACGAGAACTACCTGTTTTCGCAGTGGCAGCACGGCAGTTTCGACGACTATTGGCGCCAGCCCGAGCTGTATGCCGCCGGCCACTACGACGCATTCGACGGCATCCCGGTGCTGCTCATGTGCGGTTGGTGGGATCCGTACGCCCAGAGCACCACCGACAACTACGAAGGCATATCCCGGCGCGAGAAAGGCATCGCCCGGTTGGTGCTCGGTCCCTGGACCCATGGCGAGCGCAGCGTGACCTACGCCGGCGATGTGGACTTCGGTCCGGCGGCCACCCTCGACGGCAACCTCGCCGAGGACTACTTCAGCTTTCGGCGCGACTGGTTCGACCGCTGGTTCCTCGACCGTCACCCCGCACCCGCGGACGACCCGGCGGTGCGCTATTTCCGCATGGGCGGCGGCACCGGCCGGCGCAATGCCGCCGGCCGCCTGGACCATGGTGGCAGCTGGCATGCCGCCGATGCATGGCCGTTGCCCGGCACGGTGCCGACGCCGTACTACCTGCGGGCCGACGGTTCACTGGATCCGGAGGGCGCGGAGCAGGGCAATGCCGCGCTGGCCTTCGACTTCGACCCGGCGCACCCGGTGCCCACCATCGGCGGTTCGATCACCTCCGGCGAACCGCTGATGGTCGCCGGGGCCTACGATCAGCGTACGCATGAGGGCATCTTCGGGGCCGAGCCTCCCTACCTGCCGCTGGCAGCGCGGCGCGACGTGCTGGTGTTCCAGACCGCACCGCTGGCGCAGGACGTCGAGGTGACCGGCCCCGTCACGATCCGGTTGTGGGTGTCCTCGAGCGCGCCGGACACCGACTTCACCGCCAAGCTGATCGACTGGCATCCGCCCAGCGCCGACTACCCGCAAGGTTTCGCGATGAACATCACCGACGGCATCCTGCGCTGCCGGTACCGGCGCTCCTGGGAACACCCCACGCTGCTCGAAGACGGGGAGATCGCCGAGATCACGATCGAGCCCATGCCGACCTCCAATCTGTTCTGCAAAGGGCACTGCATTCGACTGGACGTGTCGAGCAGCAACTTCCCGCGTTTCGACGTCAACCCCAACACCGGTGACGCGGAGGGCAGGGGGCAGCACCGGCAGAGCGCGGTCAATCGCGTTCACCTGTCGCCGCAACGGCCCTCGCATGTCCTGCTGCCGGTGCAGCCGGCGGGCACGCTGCCCGCCGGGTAGTCGTCCGGCCGGCTGAGTCCAGGCCCGGTCTTCCTCTTTTTGAACAGCGACTTTCACCGGTCGAAGCACTGCTGCGCGCGCTCGCTGTTCATGCAATCGGTTCGCCCTTGATCGACATGACTCTTAACCAGGAAACCTGAGATGAAAAAATCCTTGCTCGCCCTTTCTGCGATCGCTGCTTGCGGCGGTGCCGAGGCGCAATCCTCCGTCACGCTGTTCGGCATCGTCGATGCCTCGATCAGTCACTACGCATCGAGTGGCCGAACGAATGTCACGACGTCGCCGGTCACCGGATTGCCCACCGCGATCACTGTCGTTCCGTCGCGCAGCCAGACGGTCCTGGGCAACGGCAACAATGCCTCGAGCCGCTTCGGATTTCGCGGCACGGAGGATCTGGGCGGTGGCTACGCCGCAAGCTTCTGGCTCGAATCGCCGATCGGCAACGACAGCGGAAGCATCGAGAGCAATCCGGTGAGCTTCAACCGCCGTTCCACCGTGAGCCTTTCCGGCCCCTTCGGCGAAGTGCGCCTCGGCCGCGACTACACGCCGACGTACAGGAACAACGCGACATTCGATCCCTTTGGCACGGTGGGGGTGGGCACCAGTGCCGTACAGCAGGCCAACGGTCCTGCCGCATACAGGACCGGTGTCCTGGGCGCAGACGCGAACTCGACCCGCGCGAGCAACAGCGTGGCGTACTTCCTGCCTCCGGATCTGGGCGGCTTCTACGGTCAAGTCATGTACGCCCTTCACGAGAATGCGAAACAGGAAGCGCCGGTCGCCGGAACAGCCGCGCCGACCGACGTCAGCTCGCGCAAAGGCCGCTATATCGGTGGCTGGGTCGGCTACGCGAGCGGCCCGCTGAATGTGGCCGCGTCGTATGGCGAAAGCACGTTGGGCAACTTCTCGGGAACATTGCTCACCGGCACCGCGACGGCCGTCACGGCCGCCGGAATTCGCGGCGCGTATGACGCCAAGGTGAAGACCGCCAACATCGGCGCGTCCTGGGACTTCGACGTGGTGAAGGTCGTGGGGGAGCTGTCGAAGCGCAAGACGGAATTCGAGCAACCCGCGGCCGTTCCAGCCGTATCGGATGCAGCGGATCAGAAGGGGCTTCTTGTGGGAGCGCTGGTCCCGGTCGGTGCGGGCCAGATCAAGTTTTCCTATTCACGGGTCAAGACGACGTTACCGAACACCATCGGCGTCATCGGCCGCATTCCCTACCCGGTCGATACACCCGACCCCACGGTCAGCAAGCTGGCGATCGGCTATGTGCACAACCTGTCGAAACGCACGGCGTTGTACGCAACCGTCGCGCGCGTGTCCAACAGGAACATGGCGGCGCAGACCATCTCGCCTGCCAACCAGGCTGTCACCATGTTCAGCGGTGCGCCGAACGCCAAGGCCACCGGCTACGACTTCGGTGTGCGGCACACGTTCTGACCTCGGATCCGAGCCCGCCGTTCAATTGCGCGCCAGCAAGGCAAGAGCCCGTTCGACACCCAGTTCGGGGCTGCTCAGCACGTCGATGCCAAGACCGCTCAAGGCTTGCGTCACGGGTGCCATCGATGCCTGGGCCAGCACGACGACGTCGGCACCATCGGCCGCGGCCCGGATCGCCTTGGCCAGGGTTGCGATGTAGCGCTCGCTCTCGCCGGCCTGAAAGTGGACCCATGCATCCTGGACGAGAAGGGGGCATGGCTGCACCTCGACACCGGCGTCTGCCGCGGCACAGAGGATCAGCGCGGTCGTCGGCGCGAGCGTGCTTTCGAGCGACGCGATGATCAGCACGCGCGGGCCTGTGCGCACGGCCTTCTCGGCCATGGCCCCGTCGACGCGCAGGGCCGTGAAGGCGCCATGGGTCGGTGTCTTTTCAGCAATGCCACCGATGGTCGAGCAGGTGCACATGACCACCGTCGCGCCACCGGATGCGGCCTCGCGCATGGCGTCGTGAGTACGCGCGACCAGCCCGGCGTGGTCGACGCCGAGAGTGCGGGCATCGGCGAGCAGTTCTTCCATCACCAGATGGCGCATGCGCAGACCGGGCGCGGCCGCGCGGGTCAACCGTTCGAAGGTCGGCACATGCACCTGTGCCGTGTGGAGGAAGGCGAGCGCATCGGCCATGGCGTCAGCCGGCCTCGCGCGCGCGCCGTGCCTCGTAGGCCTTGAGGTGGACATAGGCCGTGCGCAGCACGGAAGGCACCGGCGAATCGGTGCGGGGTGCGCGGCGCAGCAGGTCGCCGAGGATGTGGTCGGCCTCGACCGGTGCGCCACGCACGATGTCCTTGTACATCGAGGCCGTCATCGGCGAGCCGGCCGTCGTCACCACTGCGCGGCCGCGCTGGAGGGCCGTGGGGCGCGGCGCGAAGCCGTTGTGCGCGGCGATGGCACAGCATTCGTCGAAGATCGCGAGTGCCACGTCCTGGCCGCCGGCTGCCACGATGTCGCCGATGGAGGCGCGCATCAGGCTGGTGAGGCCCGCCGCCGAGGCGATGAAGACCCACTTCTCCCACATGTCCTGCGCGATGGTCTCGCTCGCGGTGGCGTCGAACTTCGCACCCACGAACTGGGCCGCGATGGCATCGACGCGGGCCGAGCGTCCGCCGGCGCGCTCGCCGTAGCTCAGGCCGTGCATGTCGTTGAGATGTAGCACGCGGCCTTCGTCGTCGAGCGTGGCGGAGATCATGCAGAGGCCGCCGAGCACGCGCTCCTCGCCGAAGCGCTCGGCCAGCTGGTCGATGTGCTTCATGCCGTTGAGCAGCGGAAGGATCACGGTGTCCGGGCCGACCGCGGGCGCGAACGAATSCATCGTCGAATCGAGGTCGTAGGCCTTGCTGCCGACCACGACCACGTCGTACGGGGCTTCGATGTCTTCGGCCAGCACATGCTTCGGCGCAGGCAGCTGCAGGTTGCCGAAGGGGCTTTGCACCACGAGGCCGGTTTTCGCCAGCTGCGCCGCGCGGCGCGGGCGCAGCAGGAAGGTGACGTCGCGTCCCGCTTCGAGCAAGCGGCCGCCGAAATAACCACCGAGTGCGCCGGCACCCACCACCAGAAATCTCATCGCGCGTTGCTCCTGAAGCTGAAGGTCGGAAGCGGGCGATGATGCCCGGGATCGCGCGAGGCTGCTCTAGGCGGTTTTCTTCTCCAGCAACCGCTGGCGGGCAAAGGGCCGCAGATCCAGTCCATGCGAGCTGGCGCGGCCCAGCACCCGTTCGGCGATGGCCTCGCCCAGGCCCGCCGAATGCTTGAAGCCGTGGCCCGAGCAGGCCGAGGCGATCAGCACGTTGGGCAGGCCGTCGAGCGCATCGATCACGAAGCGGCGGTCGGGTGTCACGGTGTACATGCAGGCGCGCGCCTTGAGGGCACGGCCGCCGATCTGCGGAAAGCGGCCGGCGACGCGGTCGCGGTACATCGCGGCGGTTTCCTCCGGGCTCACGGTGCGGTCGATGGTGTCGGGCGTGGTGGCCGCCACGTACTGCTCGGTGGCGACCTTGAGCGCCGGTTGCGCGGGATCGGAGGAGGGGAAGCCGTACATGTAGTCTTCCTGCCCGTCGCCGAACATCCAGATGAAGATGGGGAAGCGGCCGGGGGCGAAGTCGGCGGCAGCGCTGCCGGCGTCGAACCAGTGCATGACCTGCCGGTGCACCGAGAAGTCGGCCTGCCAGTCGGCGCGGGCCTGTCGGCCCAGGAATTCGGGCAGCCAGGCGCCAGCCGCGACCACGACGCGGTCGGCCGTGAAGCTGGCGGTGCCGGTGTGCACGCGGACCGTGTCGCCGTTGCCCACGGGCTCGACGGCCTGCACGCGTTCGCCGGTTCGCGTCTGCGCGCCCGAAGCGCGTGCCACCGCAAGCTGCGCGCCGATGGCGTCTTCGGGCCGGACGAAACCGGCATCGCGCTCGTGGTAGCCGATCTCGTCGCCTTGCAGACTGAACTGCGGAAWGCGCGCGCGGATGCCGGCCGCGTCGAGCACCTCGTGCGCGATGTCGAAGCGCTCGGCGCAGGCGATGGTGCGGCGCACGAAGTCGGACTTGCCGTGGTGCTCGGCCACGCGGTCGCGCGGCGCGAGGACGAGGCCGCTCGTGGTGGTCATCAGCGGCCTGCCGGTGCGGGCTTCGAGCTCGCGCCAGATGGCGTGCGAGCGCTGCACGAAGGGCACGTACTCGTCGCCTTCGCCGATGGCCAGGCGCGTGATGCGCGAGTCGCCGTGCGAGGAGCCCTGGTCGTGGGGCGGTGCGAACTGGTCGATGCCCAGCACGCGTGCGCCGCGCTGCGAGAGTTGGTAGAGGGTGGCGGCGCCAAGGGCGCCAAGGCCGACGACGATGACGTCATGGTGGGAGGACAGGGTCATGGGCTCCAGCATCTGGCAGGGCGCGCGGCGGCGCAAGAACTTTTCCAGAAAAGGTCATGGGCGATTCGCATAATCGTGTTCGCCATTCTCATCCCCTCACATCAAGGAGTTCATCCATGGCCCAGACCCGGATCGCCGTCGTTGTCGGCAGCCTTCGCAAGGATTCGTTCAACCAGAAGCTCGCAATCGCGCTGACGCGGCTTGCGCCGCCGGACTTCATCTTCGAGCACCTGCGCATCGGCGACCTGCCGCTCTACAACCAGGACGACGACGGCAACCAGGCGCCCGCGGTCAAGCGGCTCAAGAGCGAGATCGCGGCGGCGCACGGCCTGCTGTTCGTCACGCCGGAATACAACCGCTCGATCCCCGGCGTGCTGAAGAACGCCCTCGACCATGCGTCCCGTCCCTACGGCCAGAACGCCTGGGGCGGCAAGCCGGCCGGCGTGGTCGGCATCTCGGTAGGCGCCACCGGCACCGCGCTGGCGCAGCAGCACCTGCGCAACATCCTGGCCTACCTCGACGTGCCGACGCTGGGCGCGCCCGAAGTGTTCCTGCAGGCCAAGGAAGGTCTGTTCGACGACGAGGGCGGCATCGGCAACGAGGGCTCGAAGAAATTCCTGCAGGGCTGGATGGACAAGTACGTGGCCTGGATCAAGAGCCACTCGGCGGCCTGACGATCTTCCGGACGATCGACGCCCATGAAAAAGCCGCCCTCGAAGGGCGGCTTTGTTTTTGGCGCAAGCCCGGGCTCAGGCGACTTGGGCGACGTCCTTCTGGTTCGCGGCTTCGGCCGTCGCCACCAGGATGTCGGAGCGCGCGGTGGCCAGCGCGGCAGCCTTGGGCTCGTCGCCCATTGCAACACCCTCGGCGCGCACGACGCGCACGTCGGTGATGCCGAAGAAACCGAAGACCACCTTGAGGTAGCTCTCCTGGTGTTCGGCGCCCTGGCCCCAATCGCTGGTCGAGTAGACGCCGCCGCGGCTCAAGGCCACGATCACGGTCTTGCCGCCGGCCAGGCCCACGGGGCCCGTTTCGGTGTATTTGAAGGTGCGGCCGACCTGTCCGAGGCGGTCGATCCACGCCTTGAGTTGCGTCGGAATCGAGAAGTTGTAGAGCGGGGCGCCAACGACGACCACGTCCGCTGCGAGGAACTGGCTGACCAGCTTTTCCGACAGCGCGTTCTCGCGTTGCTGGGCTTCGGTCGGCTCGGCCTGCGGGCCGGTCTTGATGGCCAGGGCGTCGGCGCCGAAGTGCGCAGGGGCGTCCACGGCGAGGTCGAGGTACTCGACCGTGGTGTCGGGGTGCGCGGCCTTCCAGGCGGCCACGGTCTCCGCCGTCAGCAGGCGGGAGGTCGAATAGGCACCGAGGATGCTGGAGTCGATGTGGAGCAGCTTCATATCAATCACTTTCGTGTGGATGGTGTCGGCGCTCAAAAGTGGCCGGCGTTGGGAGAATTCTATTTTTGTATCGAGTGACCGATAAGTAGCCAAAATTTGCATAGATCGTCCTGTCTGCAGGACAATCGAGCCCATGCAAGACCTCAACGACATGGTTTTCTTCGCCGAAGTGGCGGAGCGCGGCGGTTTTGCCGCAGCCAGCCGGGCGCTCGGCATTCCCAAGTCGCGCCTGTCGCGCCGCGTGGCGGAGCTGGAAGAGCGGCTCGGCGTGCAGCTGATGCAGCGCAGCACCCGGCGGCTGTCGCTCACGCCGGCCGGCGAGATCTACCTGCGGCACTCGGCCGCCATGCGCGATGCGGCCCAGGCGGCGGCCGAGTCGGTGGCGCAGGTGCAGACCGAGCCCAGCGGGCTGGTGCGCATCAGCTGCCCGGTCACCATCGCACACAGCGGGCTGGCGCAGTTGATGYCGGTCTTCATGGAGCGCTACCCGGCGGTACGCATCGACATGCGGGTGATCAACCGGCCGGTCGACCTGATCGAGGAGGGCATCGACATCGCGCTGCGCGTGCGGCCCACCATCGAGGACAGCACGGTGCTGGTGGCCAAGACCTTCGGCACCAGCCGCGGCGTGCTGGTGGCGAGCCCGGACCTGCTCGCGCGGCAGGGCTCGGTCGACACCCCGGCCGACCTGGCCAGGCTGTATACGGCCGCGATGTCGGTCAACGGCGAGGGGCGCAGCGACTGGCGGCTCGAAGGGCCGAAGGGCGAGATCCATGTGCATTCGCACTTTCCGCGCTACGTGGCGGACGACCTGGCGACCCTGCAGTTCGCCACGCTGGGCGGGGTGGGCGCCACCATGCTGCCCGATTACATGTGCCGGGCCGACGTCGCGGCCGGCCGGCTGGTGAGGCTGCTGCCGGGCTGGGGGCCGTCGCCAGTCCTGGCGCACATGGTGTTCCCGGCGCGGCGGGCGCTGGTGCCGGCAGTTCGCCGGCTGATCGATTTCCTGGCCGAGCACCTGCAGAGTGACGCGGTGCCGCGCATGTTCTAGGTGAAAAAAGCGGGCCGGGTCCGATTCGTTATGCGAAAAACGTCATATCCAAACAAGCAGATATTCGTTTGGCATTGAAGCCGAGGTTCGCACAATCCAGGGCTTCCATCCATCCCAGAAGCGACCATGGCAACTCTGCGACTCGGCGACACCGCCCCCAATTTCACCCAGGAATCCAGCGAAGGTCCCATCGACTTCTATCAGTGGGCTGGCGATTCGTGGGTCGTGTTCTTCTCGCACCCGGCCGACTTCACGCCCGTGTGCACCACCGAACTCGGCAAGACCGCGGCACTGTCGGGCGAGTTTGCCAAGCGCGGCGTGAAGCCCATCGCGCTGAGCGTCGATCCGGCCACCAAGCACAAGGAGTGGATCGGGGACATCAACGAGACGCAGAACACCACGGTCAACTTCCCGATCGTTGCGGACGCCGACCGCAAGGTGTCCGACCTGTACGACCTGATCCACCCGAACGCCTCGGCCACCGCCACGGTGCGCAGCGTGTTCATCATCGACCCGAAGAAGGTGATCCGCACCACCATCACCTACCCGGCATCCACGGGCCGCAACTTCGACGAGATCCTGCGCGTGATCGACTCGCTGCAGCTCACCGACAGCCACAAGGTCGCGACGCCAGTGAACTGGAAGGACGGCGACGACGTGGTCATCATCCCGAGCATCCAGGACCCGGCCGAACTCGCCGAGCGCTTCCCCAAGGGTTTCAAGGCCGTCAAGCCTTACCTGCGCATCACGCCACAGCCGAACAAGTAAGCGCAGGCGGCACTCGCAAATGCAGACGCGCGTCGTCATCGTGCCTGGGTGGCGCGACTCCGGGCCCGGCCACTGGCAGAGCCTGTGGGAGGAGCGCATTCCGGGCGCGGCGCGGGTGATCCAGGACGACTGGGCGTCGCCGCGGCGCGAAGCCTGGGTGTCGACGCTGGCGAAGCTGGTGCTCGACACGCCCGGTCCGGTGGTGATCGCGGCCCACAGCCTGGGCTGCATCGCGACGGCGCACTTGCCGGCGGAGGCCGCTGCCCGCATTCAGGGCGCGCTGCTGGTGGCCCCGGCCGACCCGGAGCGCCGCGCGGTGCTGTCCGACTTTGCGCCCGTGCCGTACGCGGCGCTGCCGTACCGCAGCATCGTGGTGGCCAGCAGCAATGACCCCTACTGCCCGATCCGGCTGGCAGGTGCCTATTCGCGCGCCTGGGGCAGCGAGTTCGTGCGCATGCAGAATGCGGGCCATATCAACATCGATTCGGGGCACGGAGACTGGCCGCTCGGCCTGGCCCTGCTGCAATCGTTGACCGACGAGCCCGCCGCCTGGTCGGCGGGCCGTGAAATTTCAGAAACCTTGGCAACCACATGACTTCCAGAATCAAGACCTTCGTCGCCGTGCTCGCGCTGGCGTCCTCCGCACTCGCCGGCAGCAGCGCCTTCGCACAAGGTTCGTCCAGCACGACGCTGCTGAACGCCTCGTACGACGTGGCCCGCGAGTTCTACAAGGACTACAACGCGGCGTTCGTGGCGCACTACAAGAAGGCCACCGGCAAGGATGTCAAGGTCGACCAGTCGCACGGCGGCTCCAGCGCCCAGGCGCGCGCCGTGGCCGACGGCCTCGACGCCGACGTGGTGACGATGAACACCTCGACCGACATCGACTTCCTCGCCAACGCCGGCGTGGTCGCGAAGGACTGGAACAAGAAATTCCCCGAGAACGCATCGCCGACCACGTCGACCATGCTGTTCCTCGTGCGCAACGGCAACCCCAAGGGCATCAAGGACTGGGACGACCTGGTCAAGCCGGGCGTGCAGGTCGTGATCGTCAACCCCAAGACCGGCGGCAACGGGCGCTACGCCTACCTCGCGGCCTGGGGCTACATCAAGAAGAAGGGCGGCACCGATGCACAGGCTGCCGAGTTCGTCGGCAAGCTGTTCAAGAACGTGCCGGTGCTGGCGCGCGGCGGCCGCGACGCGACCACCGCCTTCCTGCAGCGCAACATCGGCGATGCGCTGATCACCTTCGAATCGGAAGTGGTCTCGATCGACCGCGAATTCGGCACCGGCAAGGTCGACTCGGTCTATCCGTCGATCAGCATCGTGGCCGAGAACCCGGTCGCCGTGGTCGAGCGTACCGTCAACAAGAAGGGCACCGGCGAACTCGCCAAGGCCTACCTCGACTGGCTCTATTCCGAAGAAGCGCAGGAAATCGCCGCCAAGCATGCGCTGCGCCCGCGCTCGCCAGCCGTGCTCAAGAAGTACGCATCGACCTTCAAGCCGCTGCAGCTCTTCACGGTGCAGGAACTGTTCGGCAGCCTCGGCGATGCACAGAAGGTGCACTTCAACGACGGTGGCCAGTTCGACAAGCTCTATACACCCGGCGGCAAGTAAATGAGCGGCGCTGTTTCTTCGGCGCTCCCGTCCGCGGGAGCGCCTTTTTCGCGTGTGAACCGGGCAGGAGGCTCCAGGCGGGTGCTGCCGGGCTTTCACATCACGCTCGGCTTCTCGATCCTCTACCTGAGCCTGATCGTCCTGATCCCGCTGTCGGCGCTGGTCTTCAAGACCTTCACGATGAGCTGGGAGCAGTTCTGGGTGGCCGTGACCGCGCCGCGCGTGATGGCCTCGTACCGGCTGACCTTCGGCGCCTCGCTGATCGCGGCCGTGGTGAACGCGGTGTTCGGCCTGCTGGTGGCCTGGGTGCTGGTGCGCTACAAGTTTCCGGGCAAGCGCATCGTCGATGCGCTGGTCGACCTGCCGTTTGCCTTGCCCACCGCGGTGGCGGGCATTTCGTTGACCGCGCTGCTTGCGGGCAACGGCTGGGTCGGGCAACTGCTCGAGCCGCACGGCATCAAGCTGGCCTTCACGCCGGCGGGCATCGTCATTGCGCTGATCTTCATCGGGCTGCCGTTCGTGGTGCGCACGGTGCAGCCAGTGCTCGAAGACGCGGAGAAGGAGCTGGAAGAAGCCGCCACGTCGCTGGGCGCCACGCGGCTGCAGACCTTCACCAAGGTGATTTTTCCGTCGATCGCCCCGGCATTGCTCACGGGCTTTGCGATGGCCTTCGCACGTGCCATCGGCGAATACGGCTCGGTGATCTTCATCGCCGGCAACATGCCGATGATCTCGGAGATCACGCCGCTCATCATCATCGGCAAGCTCGAGCAGTACGACTATGCGGGCGCCACGGCGGTCGCGCTGGTGATGCTGGTGCTGTCGTTCATCCTGCTGCTGGTCATCAATGGCCTGCAAGCGTGGCAGCGCCGCCGGGCGGGAGCCTGACATGAGCGCACCTTCCAAAGTCATTCGCCGCGCGCAGGCCGGCACCACCGAATCGCCCTGGGTGCGCTGGACGCTGATCGGCCTCGCGCTCGCATTCATGTTCCTGTTCCTCGTGCTGCCGCTGGCGGCCGTGGCAACGGAAGCACTGCGCAAGGGTGTTGGCGCGTACCTCGAGGCGCTGAAGGAACCCGACGCCTGGAGCGCCATCCGCCTCACGCTGATCACGGCCGCCATCGCGGTGCCGATGAACCTCGTGTTCGGCGTGGCGGCCGCCTGGGCCATCGCCAAGTTCGAGTTTCGAGGCAAGGCCTTCCTGACCACGCTGGTCGACTTGCCGTTCGCGGTGTCGCCGGTGGTGGCGGGCCTGATCTACGTGCTGGTGTTCGGCGCGCAGGGCTGGTTCGGTCCCTGGCTCGCCGAGCACGACATCAAGATCATCTTCGCCGTACCCGGCATCGTGCTCGCCACGGTGTTCGTGACCTTCCCGTTCATCGCACGCGAACTCGTGCCGCTGATGCAGGCGCAGGGCACCGACGAAGAGCAGGCCGCCATCGTGCTCGGCGCGACCGGCTGGCAGACCTTCTGGYGCGTGACCCTGCCCAACATCAAGTGGGGCCTGCTGTACGGCGTGATTCTCTGCAACGCGCGCGCCATGGGCGAGTTCGGCGCGGTGTCGGTGGTGTCGGGCCACATCCGCGGCCAGACCAACACCATGCCGCTGCATGTGGAAGTGCTCTACAACGAATACCAGTCGGTGGCCGCGTTCGCCGTGGCCTCGCTGCTGGCGATCCTGGCGCTGGTCACGCTGGTGATCAAGTCGGTCATCGAGTGGCGCCACGAGCGCGAAATGAAGGCCATCGCCGAGCTGCCCCCCGAGCGTCCGCCCGAGCCCACGGCGGCCTGAGAGAGAGAAAGAACGAGATCATGAGCATCGAAATCCGCAACATCAGCAAGCAGTTCGGCGACTTCCGCGCGCTGCGCAACGTGAACCTCGACGTCGAATCGGGCGAGCTCGTCGCGCTGCTCGGGCCCTCGGGCTGCGGCAAGACCACGCTGCTGCGCATCATCGCGGGGCTGGAAACGGCCGACACCGGCAGCATCCTGTTCTCGGGCGAAGACACCACCGACGTGCATGTGCGCGAGCGGCAGGTCGGTTTCGTGTTCCAGCACTACGCGCTGTTCCGCCACATGACCGTGTTCGAGAACGTCGCCTTCGGCCTGCGCGTCAAGCCGCGCAAGGAGCGCCCGGGCGACGCGCAGATCAAGCAGAAGGTGACCGACCTGCTCAAGCTGGTGCAGCTCGACTGGCTGGCCGACCGCTATCCGTCGCAGCTCTCCGGCGGCCAGCGCCAGCGCATCGCGCTGGCCCGTGCGCTGGCGGTGGAGCCCAAGGTGCTGCTGCTCGACGAGCCCTTCGGCGCGCTCGATGCCAAGGTGCGCAAGGAACTGCGCCGCTGGCTGCGCCGGCTGCACGACGAGCTGCATGTCACCTCGATCTTCGTGACGCACGACCAGGAAGAAGCGCTCGAGGTGGCCGACCGCGTGGTGGTCATCAACAAGGGCCAGATCGAACAGGTCGGCTCGCCGCAGGATGTGTGGGACAAGCCGGCGAGTCCTTTTGTCTATGGTTTCCTCGGCGACGTGAACCTGTTCCACGGCCGTGCCGACAACGGCCAGGTGCAGCTCGACGGCATGCGCCTCGATTCGCCCGAGCACAGCGGGGCGCGCGACGCCAAGGCGATGGCCTATGTGCGGCCGCATGACCTGGATGTGACGCGCTACGTGTCCGGCGCCACCGGCATCGTCGCCACGCTGTCGCGGGCGATCGTGGTCGGACCGATCGCGCGGCTGGAACTTGAGCCCACCGAATCGAATCCAGATAATCCGGGCTCCGGAACCATCATCGAGGCGCAACTCCCTGCGCAACAGTTCCGTGACCTGGGCTTGAAGGAGGGCGACACCGTCGTCGCCAATCCGCGCAAGGCCAGGGTGTTCGTAGAAGAAGATTGGGTGTCTCCTTGATCGATTGGTACTTCGGCGCGCCGCGCCGCGCGCATGGGCTGATCTGCCTGGCCTGTGTCCTCATGCTGGCCTTCGGGCTCTATCTGCAGCACGTGGTCGGGCTCGAACCTTGTCCCATGTGCATCGTGCAGCGGTATGCACTGGTGCTGGTGGCACTCTTCACCGGACTTGCCGGCCTGTTCCGCAGCCGGGGGCTGCAGGTGACGGGCGGGTTGCTGGCGCTGGTGGCGGCCGTGGGCGGCGCCTACACCGCGGCGGCGCAGAGCTGGCTGCAGTGGTATCCGCCCGAGGTCGTGTCCTGCGGGCGCGACCTGTACGGCATGATCGAAACCTTCCCGCTCAAGCGGGCGCTGCCGCTGATCTTCCGCGGCGGCGGCGACTGTTCGAAGGTCGACTGGTCGCTGTTCGGCCTGACGCTGGCCAACTGGTCGTTCGTTGCATTCACGGTGCTTTCGCTGCTGCTGATCACGCTGCTTGTGCGTCGGCGCAGCGCGCGCTGAGTTCTTCCGCTGCGTTTGGCGCCCGGCGCAGGCCGTACCGGCTACCGGGCGCACCTCAACGGTGCTACCTCTGAAAAGGTGGCGCCCCGCGCAATTTGCGAATCAGCAAGCCGGGCAACCGCAAGACGAACTCGACCATCAACCGTGCGTGCATCCAGGTCAGCAGCACGTTGTCCCGCCCGTACCGGAAGTGCGAAACCCCGCCTTCCTCGGCCGTCAGGTACTTCACGGGCGCGTCGATGTTCACGGGCTTGACGCCGCGCCAGGCCAGCCGCACGACCGCTTCGGTATCGAAGTCGAAGCGCCGCATCCAGGGTTGCCGCGCCATCACGGCAATCAGGTCGGCGACCGGGTAGACGCGAAAGCCGTAGAGCGAATCGCCCACGCCCGCAAACAGGGTCTCGAGCTGCGTCCATCCATTCGATACGCGTCGTCCGCGCACCCGCAGCAGCGGGGCGCTGGCGTCGAACACAGGCCGTCCCAGCACCATGGTCTCGGGCCGGGCCAGCGAGGCTTGCATGAAGGAAGGGATCAGCTCCGCCGGATGCTGTCCATCGGAATCCATCGTCAGCGCATGCGTGAACCCCGCTTCCTTCGCGGCGCGCAGCCCGTGCAGCACGGCGGCGCCTTTGCCCTGGTTTTGCGGCAACACCCACACGCGCAGCCCCGGATCGTTGGCCGCCATCTGCTGCAGGCGCTCGCCCGTGCCGTCGTCGCTGCCGTCGACCACCACCCAGACCGGGTTCCATTGCGCCCGCGCGCCCTCGACCGTCGAGAACAGGCGTTCGCCCGCGT
>NZ_JBFUHN010000090.1:0-24678 GCF_056402375.1 Variovorax sp. P4_B10
GTCACACTGTTTGGTGTGGTCGACGCGTCGATCAGCGGCTACTCGTCCACCTCGCGTGACCTGAACGGTGCTACGTTCCTGAACCCGTTCTACCTGAACCAGGGCAGCGTCAAGGCAAGCCGTCGCGAACTGGCTAACTCGGGCTACAACTCCAGCCGTATCGGCTTCCGTGGTACGGAAGACCTCGGCGGCGGCCTGGCAGCCAGCTTCTGGCTCGAAGCCCCGATCAGCAACGACGACGGCCAGCAAGGTATCGCAACGTTCGCTCGTCGCTCGACCGTGAGCCTGTCGGGTGGTTTCGGTGAAGTCCGCCTCGGCCGTGACTACACCCCGACCTTCTGGAACGACACCGTGTTCGATCCGTTCGGCACCAATGGCGTTGGCACCAACCTGGTCTCGACGGCAAACACCGCCTTCGGCGGCTTCGGTACCCCCGCAGCTTCCACCGGCGCGTTCACCAACGTTGGCTCGAGCAACTACGTTCGCGCCAGCAACAGCATCGGCTACTTCCTGCCGCCGAACCTGGGTGGTTTCTACGGTCAAGTGATGTACTCCTTCAGCGAGAAGACCAAGTACAGCCCCGGCACCGCTACGCCCGCCACCGCGAACACCGCGCGCCAAGGCCGTTACATCGGTGGCCGCTTCGGCTATGCAAACGGTCCTCTGGACGTTGCAGCGTCGTACGGCAGCAGCACCGTTGGCGACCAGTACTACGTTGGCACGACCACCAAGGTCAACACCTTCAACCTCGGCGCTTCGTATGACTTCGGTCCTGTGAAGCTCTTCGGTGAAGTGTCGAAGGCCAAGAACAAGCTCGACTACGAAGTCGAACCGTTCGTGGGCGCCCGTCCTGACATCGACCTGACCGGCTACCTCCTCGGTGTGACCGTGCCCGTCGGTGCTGGCCTGATCCGCGCTTCGTACTCGCACGTCAAGTACGACAACAACGCGCCTGTGGTGTTGTTCGCACCTGCTGTGTCTGACCCGAAGGCCAACAAGCTGGCACTCGGCTACGTGCACAACCTGTCGAAGCGCACGGCTCTGTACGCAACGATCGCCCGCATCAGCAACAAGAACGGTGCAGCTCTGACCGTTGGTGGCCCGGCCTTCGTGACCACGGGTGTCTTCACCCCGAAGACCTCGACCGGCTACGACTTCGGTATCCGTCACGCTTTCTGATTTGACGCTGGCGTAAGCCAGCTTCGAAGCTAAAAGCTCAAAAGCCACCCGACGCAAGTCGGGTGGCTTTTTTCGTTCTGACGTCGCAGAGAAGCGGGGTGTTGGCAAAGAGCACCATCTGTGTGCACCCCCGGGGAACCCCCGTGCGGGCACGCACCTTGCACTGCTAGCATGCCCGATCACTTTGTTTGCTGAATGATTGCCTTTGTACTGCGCCGCCTGATCCAGGCCGTGATCGTGATGATCGCGGTTGCGTTCATTGCCTTTCTCTTGTTTCAATACGTCGGCGACCCCGTCGTGTTCCTGCTGGGCCAGGATGCCAAGCCCGAGCAGATTCGGGAACTGCGCTCTGCCTTGGGGCTCGACAAGCCCTTCTTCGTGCAGTTCTGGCACTTTCTCGTCAATGCCGCACAGGGCGAATTCGGCTTGAGCCTGCGCCAGGGCGCCAAGGTGTCGCGCCTGATCGGCGAGCGTTTTCCGGCCACGCTCGAACTCGCGCTCGTGGCGGCAACGCTGGCGCTGTTCGTCGGCATCCCGATGGGCGTCTACACGGCCTTGCGCCGCGGCACCTTCATGAGCCAGGTGTTCATGACCGTTTCGCTGCTCGGCGTGTCGCTGCCCACCTTCCTGATCGGCATTCTGCTGATCCTCGTCTTCGCGGTGCTGCTGGGCTGGTTCCCGAGTTTCGGGCGCGGCGAGACCGTGCAGTTCGGCTGGTGGAGCAGCGGCCTCTTCAAGGCCGATGGCTGGCACCACATCGTGCTGCCGGCGGTGACGCTCGCGATCTTCCAGCTCACGCTGATCATGCGGCTGGTGCGCGCGGAAATGCTCGAGGTACTGCGCACCGACTACATCAAGTTCGCGCGTGCCCGTGGCCTCTCGAACCGCGCCATCCATTTCGGCCACGCGCTCAAGAACACGCTGGTGCCGGTGATGACCATCACCGGCCTGCAGCTCGGCGGCCTCATCGCCTTCGCCATCATCACCGAGTCGGTGTTCCAGTGGCCCGGCATGGGCCTGCTGTTCATCCAGGCCGTGACCTTTGCCGACATCCCGGTGATGGCGGCGTACCTGTGCCTCATTGCCTTGATCTTCGTGGTGATCAACCTCGTGGTCGACTTGCTGTACTTCGTGGTCGATCCGCGTCTGCGCGTGGGCAAGGCGGGAGGACACTGAAATGACAACGACAGCAGCGGCTCCGCGCCTCCAGGCGTCCGGAAGGGCGTTCGCGCACATCGCGAGCTTCTACCCCGAGATCACGGCCTTTCGCCGCGATCTGCATGCGCACCCCGAACTCGGCTTCGAAGAGGTCTACACGGCAGGCCGCGTGCGCGAGGCGCTGCGCGCCTGCGGCGTGGACGAGATCCACGACGGCATCGGCAAGACCGGCGTGGTCGGCGTGATCCGCGGCAAGTCCACCGCCAGCGGCCGCATGATCGGCCTGCGTGCCGACATGGACGCACTGCCCATGCGCGAGGACAACGACTTCGGCTGGCGCTCCGCCAACGACGGCCTGATGCACGGCTGCGGTCACGACGGCCACACCGCCATGCTGGTCGGTGCTGCGCGCTACCTCGCCGAGACCCGCGACTTCGACGGCACCGCCGTGCTGATCTTCCAGCCCGGCGAGGAGGGCTTCGCCGGCGCACGCGTGATGATCGAAGACGGCCTGTTCGACCGCTTCCCGGTGCAATCCGTCTACGCCATGCACAACTGGCCCGCGATGCCGGCCGGCACGGTCGGCATCAACCGCGGCGCGATGATGGCCGCAGCCGATCGCGTGACGATCGAGATCAAGGGCAAGGGCGGCCACGGCGCGCATGCCTACCAGACCATCGACCCCGTGGTGGTCGCCGCGCACATCATCACGGCGGCGCAGACCATCGTGTCGCGCAGCGTGCGCCCCATCGACGCGGCCGTCGTCAGCATCTGCGCGGTGCAGGCAGGCGACCTCGGCGCGATGAGCGTGATTCCGGGCGAGGCCACGCTGGTCGGCACCGTGCGCACCTTCAGCGCGCGCGTGCAGGCGCAGGTCGAGCAGCGCCTGTCCGAGCTGTGCACGGCCATCGCCGCCGGCTTCGGCGCCAGCGCAACGATCAAGTACGAGCGCATCTACCCGGCCACCATCAACACCGCCCCCGAGGCGATGTTCGCGGCCGACGTGGCCGAGTCGCTGGTCGGCGCGAAGAACGTCGACCGCAGCCTGGAGCCCAGCATGGGCGCCGAAGACTTTTCCTTCATGCTGCAGAAGAAGGCCGGCGCCTACCTGCGCATCGGCCAGGACGCCCGCAGCGGCGCCTTCCTGCACAACAGCCGCTACGACTTCAATGACGAGATCCTGCCGCTTGGCGCCGCGCTGCATGCGGGCCTGATCGAGCAGGGCATGCCGCTTGCCGCTACCCGCAGCAGGCAGCCAGCGAAAGCAGCCGCCACCGCGGCCTCTTGATTTGTTTGATCCAACCCGAGGAGTAGTTCCCATGAGTTTCAAGAAGAGCGTGGCCGCGGCCGCCGTCCTGTGCGCCCTGAGCGCCGTCAGCCTGGTCGCCAGTGCGCAGACCGTCCGGATCGCGAACCAGGGCGACGCGTTGTCGCTCGACCCGCACTCGCTCAACGAATCGCTGCAGTTGAGCGTCACCTCCAACGTCTATGAAACCCTCGTGGGACGCAACAAGGATCTGAGCCTGGCCCCGCTGCTCGCCACCAGCTGGAAACAGACCACGCCCACGGTGTGGCGCTTCGAACTGCGCAAGGGCGTGCAGTTCCATGACGGCACCCCGTTCACTGCAGACGACGTGGTGTTCAGCTTCGGCCGCGCAGCCGGCGAGGGCTCCGACATGAAGGCGCATGTGAGCGAGATCAAGGAAGTGCGCAAGGTCAACGACCTCACCGTCGAGATCGAGACCCGCGAAGCCTTCCCGATCCTGCCCGACGTGATCACGCAGATCATGATCCTCAGCAAGAAGTGGTGCGAAGCCAACCAGGCCACCAAGCCGGTCGACCGCCGCAAGGGCATCGAGAACGCCGCCTCGTTCCGCGCCAATGGCACGGGCCCGTTCCGCGTGCGCGAGCGCCAGCCCAACGTGCGCACCGTGTTCACGCGCAACGGCACCTACTGGGGCAAGATCGAAGGCAACGCGCAGGAAATCATCTACACGCCGATCGCCAACCCCGCCACCCGCGTCGCTGCGCTGGTCTCGGGTGAAGTCGACGTGATGGAGCCGGTGCCGGTGCAGGACATCGCCCGCATCAACGCGAGCCCCAATGCGCGCGTGATCACCGGCCCCGAGCTGCGCACCATCTTCCTGGGCATGGACCAGAAGCGCGACGAGTTGCAGTACTCGAACATCAAGGGAAAGAACCCGTTCAAGGACAAGCGTGTCCGCCAGGCTTTCTACCAGGCCATCGATATCGCCGGCATCCAGCGCACCGTGATGCGCGGCGCCTCGCGGCCCACCGGCCTCCTGGTCGGCCCCGGCATCAACGGCTGGACCGCCGAGCAGGACAAGCGCCTGCCCTACGACGTCGATGCCGCCAAGAAGCTGATGACCGAAGCGGGCTACCCGAACGGTTTCGAGGTGACGATGAACTGCCCGAACGACCGCTATGTGAACGACGGCCAGATTTGCCAGAGCGTGGCCGCCAACCTCGCGAAGATCGGCGTCAAGATCAACCTCGCCGCGGAAACCAAGGGCACCTACTTCCCCAAGGTGCTGCGCCGCGACACCAGCTTCTACATGCTGGGCTGGACGCCGACCACCTACGACGCGCACAACGCGCTGAGCTCGCTCACGGCCTGTCCGGACGAGAAGGGCACGGGCCAGTTCAACCTGGGTGCCTACTGCAATCCGAAGCTCGACGAACTCACCAAGAAGATCCAGTCCGAGACCGACAAGGCCAAACGCGGAGAGCTGATCAAGGAAGCCTTCAAGCTCCATGCCGACGACATCGGCCACCTGCCGCTGCACCAGCAGTCGCTGGCCTGGGGCGTGAGCAAGAAGGTCGAGCTGGTGCAGCTCGCCGACAACTTCATGTTCTTCAAGTGGATCAGCATCAAGCCCTGATCGCAACGGCGGCCGTCCTGGCGGCCTGACCATGGGCCCGCTTCTTGCGGGCCCATTCCTTTTGCCACACGATGAAAAAAACACTTGCCCGCTGGCTCGACAGCGACGTCGGCTACAGCTTCCGGACCTCGCCCGTGGCGATGGGGGCGGCGTTGATTGCGCTGGTCTGCGTGGTCTGCGCCGTCTTCGCCGGATGGGTGTCGCCGCACAACCCCTTCGACCTCGCCACGCTCGAGCTTATCGATGCGCGTCTGCCCCCGGCATGGAGCACCGAAGGCTCTTCCAAATTCCTGCTCGGCACCGACGGCCAGGGTCGCGACATCCTCTCGGCGGTCATCTACGGCGCCCGCATCTCGTTGRTCATCGGACTCGTATCGGTCGGGCTCTCGGTCGTCGTGGGCGTGGTGCTCGGCCTGCTGGCCGGCTTCATGGGCGGCTGGCTCGACTCTTTCCTGATGCGCGTGTGCGATGTGATGCTGTCGTTCCCCCCCATCCTGGTGGCGCTGCTGATTGCCGGCGTGGGCCGCGCGCTCTTTCCCCACGCCCCGGAATCGATGGCCTTCGGCGTGCTGATCATCGCAATCTCCCTGACCGGCTGGGTGCAGTACGCGCGCACGGTGCGCGGCTCCACGCTGGTGGAGCGCAACAAGGAGTACGTGCAGGCCGCGCGCGTGATCGGCGTGGCGCCGCTGCGCATCATGCTGCGCCACGTGCTGCCCAACGTGACGGGGCCGGTGATGGTGCTTGCCACCATCCAGATCGCGACCGCGATCATCACCGAGGCCACGCTGTCCTTTCTCGGCGTCGGCGTGCCGCCCACCTCGCCTTCGCTCGGTACCCTGATCAGCAACGGCAATGAGTTCCTGTTCTCGGGCGAATGGTGGATCACGGTGTTCCCGGGCCTGATGCTGGTGCTGATCGCACTCAGCGTGAATCTGCTCGGCGACTGGCTACGCGACGCGCTCAACCCTCGCTTGCGCTGAATCGAAGGAGAACGCCACCATGACGCTGCTCCAGGTCAAAGACCTCGTCGTCGAGTTTCCGCACCGCCGCGGCACGCTGCGCGCGCTCGACAAGATTTCCTTCGACATCGCGCCCGGGGAAATCCTCGGCGTGGTGGGCGAATCGGGCGCCGGCAAGTCGCTCACGGGCGCGGCCATCATCGGCCTGCTCGAACCGCCGGGCCGCGTGGCCGGCGGCGAGATCCTGCTCGAAGGCCAGCGCATCGACAACCTCGGTTTCGACGCGATGCGCCCCATTCGCGGCCGCAAGATCGGCGCGATCTTCCAGGACCCGCTGACCTCGCTGAACCCCCTCTATACCGTGGGCCGCCAGCTGGTCGAGACCATTCGCACCCACCTGCCCATGACGGAATCCGAAGCGCGCCGCCGCGCCATCAGCCTGCTGCAGGACACCGGCATTCCTGCTGCCGAGCAGCGCATCGACCACTTCCCGCACCAGTTCTCGGGTGGCATGCGCCAGCGCGTGGTGATCGCGCTGGCACTTGCGGCCGAGCCCAAGCTCATCGTGGCCGACGAGCCCACCACCGCGCTCGACGTCTCGATCCAGGCGCAGATCATCCAGCTGCTCAAGCGCATCTGCAAGGACCGCGGCGCCGCCGTGATGCTGATCACGCACGACATGGGCGTGATCGCCGAGACCTGCGACCGCGTGGCCGTGATGTACGCGGGCCGCATCGCCGAGATCGGCCCGGTGCACGAAGTGATCCACCAGCCCGCGCACCCGTATACCTCGGGCCTGATGGCCTCGATTCCCGACATGACGAGCGACCGCGAGCGGCTCAACCAGATCGATGGCGCCATGCCGCGGCTCAATGCCATTCCGACCGGCTGCGCCTACAACCCGCGCTGTCCGCGCACCTTTGCGCGCTGCCTGACCGAGCGGCCCGAGCTGATGCATGCGGGCGCCACGCGCGCCGCATGCTGGCTGCACGACGCAGCGGACCCGCATCTCGGCCAGGCCGAGATCGCGGCCAAGCACCACGATGCGCTGGCGGCCGGTGAGCGCGCCACGCCCGAAGCGGCCTTGCCCGTTGCCGAGGTGACGCGATGAGCGCCGTGATCGAACCCCGCAAGGACGCGGCTGCCGAACCGCTCGTGGTTGCCCACGACCTGGCCCGCACCTTCGACGTCTCGCCGCCCTGGCTCAACCGCGTGCTCGAACGCAAGCCGCGCGTGCTGCTGCATGCGGTCGACGGCGTGAGCTTTTCCATCGAGCGCGGCAAGACGCTCGCGCTGGTCGGCGAATCGGGCTGCGGCAAGAGCACGGTGGCGCGCCTGCTGGTCGGCCTCTATGCGCCGACCCGCGGCGGCCTGCAGTTCGACGGACAGGACGCGCATGCCGCGTTCAAGACCCCCGAAGGCCGCAAGCTGCGCCGCCGCATCCAGATGATCTTCCAGGACCCCTACGCGAGCCTCAACCCGCGCTGGATCGTCGAGGACATCATCGGCGAGCCGCTGCGCGAGCACGGGATCATCAGCGACAAGGCCGCCTTGCGCGAGCGCGTGGGCGAGTTGCTCAAGTCGGTCGGCCTCTCGCCGCTCGACATGAGCAAGTACCCGCACCAGTTCTCGGGCGGCCAGCGCCAGCGCATCTCGATTGCGCGGGCACTCGCCACGCAGCCCGAGTTCCTGGTGTGCGACGAGCCGACCTCGGCACTCGACGTGAGCGTGCAGGCGCAGGTGCTCAACATCATGAAGGACCTGCAGCGCGAGCAGGGCCTGACCTACCTCTTCATTTCGCACAACCTCGCGGTGGTGCGCCACGTGGCCGACCAGGTCGGCGTGATGTACCTGGGCCGGCTGGTCGAGGTGGCCGACAAGCAGAAGCTCTTTGCCGAGCCGCAGCACCCGTACACGCGCATGCTGCTCGATGCGATTCCGCAGATGAAGCACACGGGCCGCTCGCGCACGCCGGTGCAGGGCGAGGTGCCGAATCCGCTGAATCCGCCGACGGGTTGCGCCTTTCACCCGCGCTGTCCGCATGCCAATGCGCGCTGTTCCTCGGAGCGGCCGAAGCTGCTGAGCATCAGGGGTGTGCAAGTGGCCTGCCACGCGGTGGAAGAGGGCCGAATCTAGCCGCTGCAACGTGTGCGTAAACGCACTGCGTGGTGTCGGGCGCTGCTGCACAGTGACGCGGCAGACCCCAAGGGAACCATGGCAGGCCAGACGACTTTTTCCACCGCTCACCGATTGATGACCCCCTCCGAGCTTGGCCGCAGAGGCTTCGTGATGGCGTCCGCGCTCGGTGCAACCGCCGCGCTGGCATCCCTCGCGACGCTGTCGCATGCGGCCGCCGGTGGGCCGTCGCGGCGCATGCCGGTGGTCTTCATCGGCCATGGCACGCCGATGAACGCCATCGCCGACAACGCCTTCACGCGCCGGTTGTCCGCGTGGGGCAGGGAGCTCCCGCCGCCGACGGCCATTCTCAGCGTGTCGGCCCACTGGCTGAGCCGGGGCGCCACCGGCGTCGGCATGCAGGTGAAGCCGAAGACGATCCACGACTTCGGCGGCTTCCCGCAGGCGCTGTTCGATGTCGAATACCCCGCGCCCGGCCACCCGGTGCTGGCCCAGGAAACCGTCGGCGTGGTGAAGCAGGCACCTGTGATCGCCACCGAGCAATGGGGCCTGGACCACGGCACGTGGTCGGTGCTCAAGCACCTCTACCCCAAGGCGGACGTTCCGGTGTTCCAGCTCAGCATCGACTACGACAAGCCGGCCGCCTTTCACTACGCGGTGGGCCGCGATCTTGCGGCCCTGCGCGACAAGGGCGTGCTCGTGATGGGCAGCGGCAACGTGGTGCACAACCTGCGCGCCACCGACCGAGGGACCGTCGACGGGCCGAAGGCGAGCCGTCCCTGGGCGCAGTCCTTCGACGATGCGGTGAAGTCAGCGCTGGCGGGCCGCGACGACCGCGCACTGATCGGCTATGAAAAGCTGGAAGGCGCGTCCACCGCCGTCGCCACGCCGGATCACTACTTCCCGTTCCTCTACACCCTGGGCGCCGCAGGGAGCGGCGAGCGCGCGAAGACGGTCTACGAGGGATTCCAGTCGGGCACGCTCAGCATGCGCTGCATCCAGTTCGGCTGACGACCTACTGCTCTTCGCCCCAGGCGTAGCCGTCGCGCGCGATCATCGCGCTCGATGCGCTCGGGCCCCAGGTGCCGGCCGCATAGGGCCGCGGACCACCGTCGGAGGCCCAGCTGTCGATCAGCGGCTCCACCCATCGCCACGCTTCTTCCTGCTCGTCGCTGCGCACGAACAGGTTGAGCCGGCCGTCGATCACGTCGAGCAGCAGGCGTTCATAGGCGCCCACGCGCTCGGCGCCGAAGCGCTTGTCGAAGTCCAGGTCCAGCTGTACCGGCGCCAGTTGCGCGGCGGCGCTCTGGTTGCCGTTGGTGCGCTGGCGGTTGTCCTGCGCCTGCGCGAGCATGTGCAGCTCCAGGCCGTCCTTGGGCTGCAGGTTGATCACCAGCTTGTTGACGTTGCCCGCGGGTGCCCGGTAGATCGCATGCGGCGTGGGCCGGAAGTTGACCTCGATGCGCGCATCGCGCGACGCCAGGCGCTTGCCGGTGCGGATGTAGAAGGGCACGCCGGCCCAGCGCCAGTTGGCGATCTCGGTGCGCAGCGCCACGAAGGTCTCGGTGCGGCTGTCGGGGTCGACGCCGGGCTCCTCGCGGTAGCCCTGCACCCGCTCGCCATAGGCCGTGCCGGCCGTGTACTGGCCGCGGATGGCATGCAGGCCCAGGGTCTCGGGCGTCCAGGGCTTGAGTGCGCGCAGCACCTTGAGCTTCTCGTCGCGGATCGCGTCCGCATGCGAGTTGATCGGCGGCTCCATGCCGATCGCGCACAGCAGCTGCAGCGCATGGTTCTGCACCATGTCGCGCAGCGCGCCGGTCTGGTCGTAGAAGGCGCCGCGCTTCTCGACGCCCAGGTCTTCGGCGATCGTGATCTGGATGTTGGCGATGTGCTCGCGGCGCCAGATGGGCTCGAACAGCGCATTGCCGAAGCGCATGGCGAACAGGTTCTGCACCGAGGGCTTGCCGAGGTAGTGGTCGATGCGGAAGACCTGCTTCTCTTCCAGCACCTTGCCCACCGCGGCGTTGATGGCGCGATTGGAGGCGAGGTCATGGCCCAGCGGCTTCTCCAGCACGATGCGCGTCTTCGGTCCATTGAGGCCGGCCGCGGCGATCTGCTCGACCACCTGGGTGAACAGTGCCGGCGCCGTGGCCACGTACATCACGATCGTCTTGGCGTCGCGCTGCTTGAGCAGGTCGGAAAGCCGCGCGTAGTCGTCGGGCTTCGACAGGTCCATGCGCAGGTAGTACAGCATCGACGCGAACTTCTTGAACTCCTCGGGGGTCGGGCGCTTGGCCCCTTCGACCGCACTGAAGCGCGACTGGATCAGCTCGCGGTACTGGTCGTCCGACAGGTCGTCCCGCGCCACCCCGACAATGCGTCCGTCTGGCGGCAGGCTGCCGTGCCGGAATGCCTGGAACAGCGCGGGCATGAGCTTGCGCCACGCGAGATCGCCAGTACCGCCGAACAGAACGAGATCGAAGCTCATGAGAAAACTTTCCTTTGTCTGAGTGCCGAGCAGGCCATATGCCACCGTATGCCAGATGCGCCAGTCGCGATGGTACTTGTACCGATTCGCCGGACCTGTACTAAAGCTACGCTGCCCTGTGGCCGCAAGGCCTTTTTTTATGCATGAGGCAGGGGAATTCCAGATGAAGAAGCTTTTTACCGCGGCCGCGCTGCTGGGTTTGTCGGCCGCTGCATCGGCGCAGACGGTCAATGTGATCTGTTCGGTCCAGGCCGAATGGTGCAACGTGATCTCGACGGTCTACGCCCGCACCACGGGCGTGCGCATCAACATGTCGCTCAAGGGCTCGGGCGAGGCGCTGGCCCAGCTGATCGCCGAGAAGGACAACCCCAAGACCGATGTCTGGTTCGGCGGCACCGGCGACCCGCACCTGCAGGCGGCCGAGCAGGGGCTCACGCTCGAATACAAGTCGCCCACGCTGGCGCAGTTGCACCCCTGGGCCCAGCAGCAGGCCAAACAGTCGGGCTACAAGACGGTCGGCATCTACTCGGGCCCGCTGGGCTTCGGCTACAACCCCGAGCTGCTCGCCAAGAAGAAGCTGCCCGTGCCCAAGACCTGGGCCGACCTGCTCAAGCCCGAGTACAAGGGCGACATCCAGGTCGCCAACCCGGCCTCCAGCGGCACGGCCTACACCATGATCGCGACGCTGGTGCAACTGATGGGCGAGGACAAGGCCTTCGACTACCTCAAGGCGCTGCACAGGAACGTGGGCCAGTACACCCGATCGGGCACCGGCCCGATCAAGGCGGTGGCGCGTGGCGAAACGGCCGTGTCGATCAGCTTCGTGCATGACGGCCCAGGCGAGAAGATGCAGGGCTTCCCGGTCGAGACCATCACGCCGAGCGACGGCACCGGTGCCGAGATCGGCTCGATGAGCATCGTCAAGGGCGCGCGCAACCTCGATGCCGCCAAGAAGTTCTACGAGTGGGCGCTGACGCCCGGCGCGCAGGAACTCGGTGCCGCCAACAAGCAGTTCCAGCTGCCGAGCAACACGAACGCCAAGCTCGACCCGCGCATTCCCGACTTCAAGAAGATCAAGTTCATCAACTACGACTACGCCAAGTACGGCGCCAGTGCCGAGCGCCGGCGCCTGATCGCGCGCTGGGAAAAAGACGTCAATTCGCTGCCCCGGTAAGTGGAAGCCCGTCCCATCGGCGGCGCGCCGGTCAACCCGGCGTCCGTGGCAGCCGCCCGGCGCTCGCAGCGCTGGATCTGGGCCTGGGTCGCGCTGGGCTTTGCCGCCTATCTGGCGCTGCCTTGGTATGCGATCCAGGATGCGACCTGGTACGAAGCCGTTCCGCAGGTCTTTGGCCAGGCGGAGGGCGCCAACGGCCTGATGCAGGCCGCGATGCAGGGGCGCCGTTGGCTTTTCATCGGACTCGCTGGCTTGGTGATGTGCGCGGTCGGCGCGTGGCTGCCGGCAGGCCGGGGGCAGGGGCGCTGGCTGCTGGCGGGCGGCGCCATCGGTGCCATTGGCTTGGCCGTTGCAGGCTTCACCATCGGCGCGCGCGGCTGGAGCTTCGCGGCCCTCGACAAGCAGTTCGGTGAACTGGCCATCAACCAGTTCGGCATCGGCGCCGGCGGCTTCGTGGCGCTTACCGCGCTCACGCTGCTGGCGGCCTTCGGCATCGCGCGGCTCGGCCTCTTCAAGGGCGACCTGTTCGTGGCTGCCGCGGTCATCGGCTGCGGTGTGCTGATGGCGCTGTTCATCGCCTACCCGGTGAGCAAGGCGCTGGCCGGCGCGTTCTTCAACGAAGACGGGCAGTGGTCGATCACCGCCTTCGTCGCACGCGTGTTCACCGAACGCATCTGGGGCCTGGGCTGCCTCGCGGGCGGTGTGCGCTGCGGCGTGGCATGGAACACGCTGGTGCTGGCCTTGCTCACGGCGGCGGGCACGACCTTCCTCGGCACGCTGATGGCGCTGATGGCCGAGCGCGGCAGCAGGCGCGGGCAAGGCGCGTTGCGGGTGCTGGCGCTGCTGCCGATCATCACGCCGCCCTTCGTGGTGGGCCTGGGGCTGATCCTGCTGTTCGGCCGCGCGGGCATCGTCAACCAGCTGCTCGAGAACATGTTCGGCATCGAACCCACGCGCTGGTTCTACGGCATGCCGGGCGTGCTGGTGGCGCAGCTGTTCGCCTTCACGCCCATCGCCTTCATGATCATGCGCGGCGTGGTGCAGGGCATCGCACCCAGCCTCGAGGAAGCCGCGCAGATGCTGCGCGCCGACCGGCGCCGCACCTTCTTCACCGTCACGCTGCCGCTGCTGAAGCCCGGGCTGGCCAACGCCTTCCTGGTCGGCTTCATCGAGAGCATTGCGGACTTCGGCAACCCGGTGGTGGTGGGCGGGCAGTTCTCGGTGCTCTCGACCGATATCTTCTTTGCCATCGTCGGCGCGCAGTACGACCAGGGCCGTGCGGCCTCGCTGGCCTGGGTGCTGACGCTGTTCGCGCTCGGCGTGTTCGCGCTGCAGCGCGGCCTGCTCGGCAAGCAGAACTACACGACCGTGAGCGGCAAGGGCGATGCCGGCATCGCGATGGCGCTGCCCGACGGCGTGCGCCGCACCATCCATTGCATCGCGCTGCCGTGGATCGCGTTCACCGCCGTGGTCTATCTCTTCGCTTTCGCGGGCGGCTTCGTGCAGACCTGGGGCCGCGACTACAGCTTCACGCTCAACCACTTCAAGAGCGCGTTTGCGCTCGAGTGGGGCCAGTTCGGCCTGGTGTGGGCCGGCACGGCATGGAACTCGCTGATCACCACGCTCAAGCTCGCGGGCATCTCGGCACCCATCACCGCGGCGCTCGGCCTGCTGATCGCCTGGCTGCTGGCGCGCAACGAGTTCAAGGGGCAGGGCGTCTTCGAGTTCGGGGCGCTGCTGGCCTTCGCCATTCCGGGCACCGTGCTGGGCGTGAGCTACATCCTGGCCTTCAACGTGCCGCCGTTCGAGCTCACGGGCACCGGGCTCATCATCGTGCTGTGCTTCATGTTCCGGAACCTGCCGGTGGGCGTGCGGGCCGGCACGGCGGCCTTCAAGCAGCTCGACCGCTCGCTCGACGAAGCCTCGCTGATGCTGCGCGCCTCGACCTCGCAGACGCTCTTCAAGGTGGTGCTGCCGCTGCTCAAGCCGGCGCTGGTGGCCGCGCTGGTCTACAGCTTCGTGCGGGCGATGACGACAGTGAGCGCGGTGATCTTCCTGGTCACCGCCGAGAACGAGCTCGCCACCACCTACATCATCGGCCGCGTCGGCAACGGCGACTACGGCATCGCGCTGGCCTACTGCACGGTGCTCATGATCCTGATGTCGCTGGCCATTGCGCTGGTGCAGTTCGTGGTCGGGGAGCGCAAGCTGGGGCGGCGCAAGGCGGGCGTGCCGGTCGTGGCCGCGCCCGTGCATTGATACGAGAGAACAACACATGAGCAACGGCATCGAATTCCGCAACGTCACCAAGCGCTACGGCACCGACAAAAACGGGCCGATGGCGGTCAAGGGCATCAGCTTCGAAGTGCCGGTCGGCACGCTCACCACCATCCTCGGCCCCTCGGGCTGCGGCAAGACGACCACGCTGCGCATGATCGCGGGGCTCGAATCGCCCACCTCGGGTTCGATCCTCATGGGGGGGCGCGACGTCACCACGCTGGGCCCGGCCGAGCGCAACGTGAGCATGATGTTCCAGAGCTATGCGCTGTTCCCGCACATGAACGTGATCGAGAACGTGGGCTACGGCCTGCGCATGAGCGGCGTGAAGAAGGACGAGGCCACCTCGCGGGCGCGCGATGCGCTCAAGGGCGTGGGCCTGGTCGGCTTCGACGAGCGCCTGCCGAGCGAACTCTCGGGCGGCCAGCAGCAGCGCGTGGCGCTGGCGCGCGCGCTGGTGCTGGAGCCCGCGGTGCTGCTGTTCGACGAGCCGCTGTCCAACCTCGACGCCCGCCTGCGCCGCGAAATGCGCGAGGAAATCCGCGCGCTGCAGCAGCGGCTGAAGCTCACGGTGGCCTACGTCACGCACGACCAGAGCGAGGCCCTGGCCGTGAGCGACCAGATCATCGTGATGGACCATGGCGTGATCGCCCAGCGCGGCACGCCCGAGCAGCTCTATGGTCGGCCCGAGAGCGAGTTCGTCGCCGGCTTCATGGGCGAGGCGATGGTGTTCCCCGCCGTGGCGCAGGCCGACGGCAGCGTGACGCTCGGCCCGCTGCGCCTGCAGCCGCGCCATGCGGTGGCGCCCGGCGCGGTGAAGGTGGCGGTGCGGCCCGAGGCCTGGGAGATCGGTGGGGCCGACGGTTTGCCCGCCACGCTGCGCAAGGCGGCTTACCTCGGCAGCTTCTACGAATACGGCTTCGACACGACGTTGGGGCCGGTCTTCGTGGTGTCGACCGATCTGTCGCAGCCACTGGCGGCGGGCGCGCAGACCACGCTGTCGCTCCGAACCCACGGCGTGAGCGTGGTGCCCGGCGCATGAAACAATGGCGCCATGAACGTGGTTTTCGATCTTGGCGCCGTGCTTCTCRCATGGGAGCCCACAAGGCTGGTACAGACCCATCTCGCGCCCCATGCACCCACTGAAGCCGCTGCGGCGGCACTGGGCAAGGCACTTTTCCACCACGACGACTGGACCAGTTTCGACTGCGGCACGCGCTCGCTGGACGACGCCATCGCCCGCATGGCGGCCCGGCTGTCGCTGCCGGCCGACCGGCTCCACGCGATGCTCGGCACGCTGGGCGAGCGCCTGGAGGCGATCGACGTGACCGCCGACATGCTCGAGCAGCTGTTCGCCCACCGCGAAGCCGGGCAGCCCCTGCGCCTCTACTACCTGTCGAACATGCCGGCGCCGTATGCGCGCGCGGTCGAGCGGCGGCATGCGTTCATGCGGCGCTTCGACGGCGGCGTGTTCTCGGGCGACGTGAAGTTCATCAAACCGGATCGTGAAATCTTCGAGGTGCTGGCCGTGCGCCACGCGCTCGACCCCGCCGAGACCGTGTTCATCGACGACTCGGCGGCCAACGTCGAGGCGGCGCGCGCCTTCGGTTGGCAGGCGATCCACTGCACCGCGCCGGACATGCTGCCGGCGCAGCTGTCGCGCTACCTGCCAGTCAGCACCACCTTGTCGGCGTCGAAGCCGAGGCTGCGCGCGTAGTCCAGTTCGGCCTGGAGCAGCGCGGCGTCGAGGCGCGGCGCGCGCGACAGCACCCAGAGGTACGCGCGGTCGGGCGTGCCGACCAGCGCCACCTGGTAGTCGCGGTCGAGCTTCAGGATCCAGTAGTCGCTCCAGGCCATCGGCAGCCAGCCGAGCCACGAGGGCGCGAAGCGCACTTCGAGACGGCCTGCGCCGGGCAGGCCGGCCACGGGCACCACCCGCGCGGTGCCGACGGCCTCGTCGAAATTGCCGTCCGCCCGCACGCAGCGGTTGAGCACCTGCACCGTGCCATCGGGCCGCGGCGTGTACTCGGCGGTCACCGGTCCCGCGCATGTTTTCTGAAAACGGTTGGGCAGGCGGGCCTGTTCATGCCAGATGCCGGCGTAGCGCTGGAGATCGACCGGCGCCACCACCTGCAGCGGTGCGCGCATCAGCGGCGCGCCGTCGGCGGGGCCGGCCACCTGGGCGCGGGCCGTGCGCGCCGCATCCAGGGCGAGCCACGTCGCGACGCCGCCCGCGACGAAGGCGGTGGCCATGGCACCGATCGCGGCGCCCGTGCGGCGATCGTCGAAGGGCCGCCCGGTGGCGGCTGCGGGGCGTTGGCGATGGGACATGGGGGCACTCCTGAAGGGTGGAACGTTCGGGGTAGAACGGCAGCCTAGCCCTCGGCCGGTGCCGGATGCCGTCAGTCACGGACCACAGCCCGTGTAGGGCAGGGCGGCCGGACAACCCTGCGCGCAGCAGGCCGATGGAGCCGCGTGAAAACCCGTGCTACGGTGCGCATGAAAACATCGGCCGCCGCGCAACTGCGTGCAGGACTTGTCACAACCCGCACAGGATAATGATTTCATGAACCAACTCGATGCCCTCCGCCAATGGACCACCGTGGTTGCCGACACCGGCGACTTCAAGCAGCTCAGCGCCTCCAAGCCGCAGGACGCGACCACCAACCCGTCGCTGATCCTCAAGGCCGTGCAGAAGCCCGAATACCGGCCGCTGCTCGACGAAACCGTGAAGAAGCATGCGGGCAAGCCGCTTGACGAAGTCATCGACCGCCTGCTGGTGCGCTTCGGCACCGAAATCCTCTCGATCATTCCCGGCCGCGTCTCGACCGAAGTCGACGCCCGCCTGTCCTTCGACACCGCCGCCACCGTGGCCCGCGGCGAGCGCATCGTGGCGCTCTACAAGGCCGAAGGCATCGATACCGAGAAGCGCCTGCTCATCAAGGTGGCCTCCACCTGGGAAGGCATCGAGGCGGCGCGTGCGCTGCAGCAGAAGGGCATCCGCACCAACCTCACGCTGCTGTTCTCGTTCGCACAGGCCGTGGCCTGCGGCGCCGCGGGCGTGCAGCTGATCTCGCCCTTCGTGGGCCGCATCTACGACTGGTACAAGAAGTCGGCCGGCGCCAAGTGGGACGAAACCGCCAATGCCGGCGCCAACGACCCGGGCGTCAAGTCGGTGCGCGAAATCTTCAACTACTACAAGCAGCACGGCATCAAGACCGAAGTGATGGGCGCGAGCTTCCGCAATGCGGGACAGATCCAGGCCCTCGCCGGCTGCGACCTGCTGACCATCAGCCCCGAGCTGCTGGCCGAGCTGGCTGCGAGCAACGAACCGCTGGAACACGCGCTCGATGCCAAGGCCGCCGCAAATGGCGACGTGGCCAAGGTGAGCTACGACGAGGCGGGCTTCCGCTTCGCGCTCAACGAAGATGCCATGGCCACCGAGAAGCTCGCTGAAGGCATCCGCGCCTTTGCGGCCGACGCGGTGAAGCTCGAAAAGCTCATGCAGGAAAGCGGCAGGTAAACATGGCCATGACCCTTCGCTGCGATCGCGCGCCGGCCTGGGCGCAGCTGCAGTCCCATTTCGAGATCGCGGGCCGCCAGTTCGACGTGCGCCATGCCTTCGTGGACGACGCCGGGCGCTTCGAGCGCTTCAGCCAGGAAGCGCCGTATGTGTTTGCCGACCTGTCGAAGAACCTGATCGACGCGCGCACCGAGGAAATGCTGCTGGCGCTGGCCCGCGAGTGCGGCCTCGAAGCGCACCGGGATGCGATGTTTGCGGGCGAGCACATCAACAACACCGAAGACCGCGCCGTGCTGCACACGCTGCTGCGCGCGCCGGCCGATGCCGCGGTCGGCAAGACCTCGGGCGAACTGCGCGAAGTGCACGCCACCCTCGACGCGATGCTGGCCTATGCCGAGAAGGTGCGCGGCGACCACACGATCACCGACGTGGTCAACATCGGCATCGGCGGTTCCGACCTCGGCCCGCAGATGGCGGTGCTGGCGTTGGCCGAGTTCGCCGCGCCGGGCAAGCGCTTCCATTTCGTTTCGAACGTCGACGGCCATGAGCTGGCCGGCGTGTTGCGCGACCTCGCGCCCGAGCACACGCTGTTCCTGATCGCCTCCAAGACCTTCACCACGGCCGAGACGATGACGAACGCGCTCTCGGCCAGGCGCTGGTACGAGCAGTCAGGCGGCGCCGACATCGCCGGCCACTTCGCCGCGCTCACCACCAACGTGGAAGCAGCGAAGAAGTTCGGCATCGACACCACCTTCGGCTTCTGGGACTGGGTGGGCGGCCGCTATTCGCTGTGGTCGGCCATCGGCCTGCCGATTGCGCTGGCCATCGGCGCCGGCGGTTTCCGCCGGCTGCTCGCGGGCGCGCATGCGATGGACGAGCATTTCCGCACCGCGCCGCTCGAGAAGAACCTGCCGGTGCGGCTCGGCCTGCTCGACGTCTGGTACCGCAACTTCCACAAGTTCACGAGCCGCAGCATCGCGCCGTACCACAGCGCCTTGAAGCGCGTGCCGGCCTACCTGCAGCAGCTCGAAATGGAGAGCAACGGCAAGCAGGTCGATGCGAGCGGCAAGCCCTTGTCCTTCGGTACGTCGCCGGTGCTCTGGGGCGAGCCCGGCACCAACGGCCAGCACGCCTACTTCCAGATGCTGCACCAGGGCACGGATGTGATCCCGCTCGAATTCGTGGCGGTGCGCGATGCGGCCCACGACCTCGAAGGCCATCATCCCAAGCTGCTCGCCAATGCGCTCGCGCAGGCGCAGGCGCTGATGGTCGGCAAGCTCGATGAAGGCGGCCACAAGAACTTCCCGGGCAACCGGCCGAGCACCTTCTTCGTGTTCGAGAAGCTCACGCCCGAATCGCTCGGCGCCTTCCTCGCGCTGTACGAGCACCGCGTGTTCACCAGCGGCGCGCTGTGGGGCATCAACAGCTTCGACCAATGGGGCGTGGAGCTGGGCAAGGTGCTCGCAAAGGACATCGAGCCGCGCCTCGCCTCGGGTGACATCACGGGGCTCGATGCCTCGACGGCAGGCCTGCTGAAGCGCCTGAGCACCTGAGGTCAAGCCGTCCAAAGGCCTATGCAGTAGGCCGTTTGTTTGCGAGCCCGATGCCCGTTCTGGCCGAGTTTGTCATTGAGGGTTGCATCGATATGATCGGTCCCGGGAAATTTCCCTGGGATCAATCAAGAGGAGTCGATCAATGAATTTTCAGACAGCAGTCAAGACCTGTTTCAGCAAGTACGCCGATTTCAATGGGCGTGCATCGCGTTCGGAGTACTGGTGGTTCGTGCTGGCCGAGGTCATCGTTCTCATCGTGGCGAGCCTGATCCATCAGTACGTGTATGCCATCGCGGCGCTGGGCTTCCTGCTGCCCGCGCTGGCCGTGGGCGCGCGCCGCCTGCACGACATCGGCAAAAGCGGCTGGCTCCAGCTGCTGATGATCATTCCGATCGTCAATCTCGTGCTGATCTATTTCTACGTGCAGCCGACGCAGCCCGAGACCAACCCCCACGGTGCGCCGGCGAGCGCCTGAGTTTTCCAGGGGCGCCAGGCACGCCAGATCTCGAGGGCCGCGCAAGCGGCCCTTTTGCTTGGCGGCAGGCCTGTTGAAGCACCTCAACCCGCGGCAGCAGCTTCCGTTCTGGAGGGCCCGTGCACCGGCGCGCCGCTCGCCATGCGCACGCACAGATCGAAGGCCTGCTGAAGCCCTTCGATCTGCGCAACGCCCTGGCCCGCGATATCGAAGGCGCTGCCGCTGGCCGAGGTGGCCACCGGCACGGGCAGGCCGCCGTGCAGGGTCACGCCTTGTTCGAAGCCCATGAGCTTCATCGCGATCTGGCCCTGGTCGTGGTACATCGACACCACCGCATCCACATCGCCGCGGCGTGCGCCGATGAACACGGTGTCGGGCGAGAACGGGCCGCGTGCGTCGAAGCCCTCGGCGCGCAACCGCTCGATGGCCGGCGCGATGATCTCGATCTCCTCCATGCCGATGGAGCCGCCGTCGCCCGCATGCGGGTTGAGCCCCGTCACCGCGATGCGCGGCTGCGCCACGCCCGAGCGGCGCAGCGCCGAGGCGATGATCTTCACCGCGTCGCTCACGCCCTCCACCGTGATGTGGCTCGCCACGTCCTTCAGCGGAATGTGCGAGGTCACGCGCGAGGTCCAGAGCGAACCGGTGAGGTTGAACTCGCACACGAAGCTCGTCACCGCGAAGCGCTCCTGCATGTAGCGCAGCTCGTCTTCGTGCGTGAGGCCGCCGAGCCGCAGCGAATGCTTGTTGAGCGGCGCGAAAAGAATCGCCTCCGCCTGCCCGCGCCGCACCGCCGCGGTCGCCAGTTCCAGCGCCTCGAACGACGCGCGGCCGGATTGCCCGTTCGACTCGCCGAGCACCGGCTCCTCGCCCTCCATCCAGTCGCGCGCGATCAGGCTGGGCCGGCCATCCTCGAAGCGCAGGTCGTCGAGTCCGCTGACCTGCAGCGGGTCGAGCTTCACGCCCGCCACGCGCTCGCCCGCGGCCAGCACGATCGGATCGGCGATCAGCAGCACGCGCGCGGCGTCGAGGTTGCGCTGGCGGGCCAGCAGCTTCACGGCCATCTCGGGGCCGACGCCGCCGGGGTCGCCGAGCAGCACGACGATGCGGGGTTTGGCAGAGATCACGCTCGGGGTCTTCGTAGGGGTTGGCATGTCGGCAGGATGGAGTGGAGGAAGAAAGGAAGAAGGAAAGAATGGGAGAGGGCCTCAATCGGCCTTGATGTTGGCGTCGCGAACGAGCTGGCCGTAGTGGTCGAACTCCTGCCTGTTCATCGCAGCAAAAGGTTCGCCGGTCAGCGTGCCGGGCTCGCCGCCCAGGGCCTTGATGCGCATCTGCACATCGGCCAGCTTCAGCGTCCGCACGAGTTCGGCGTTCAGCCGCTCGACCGCGGGGCGCGGCGTGCCGGCCGTCACGTAGAGGCCGTACCAGGTGGACACGTCGGCGCCCTTGATGCCCTGCTCGGCCAGCGTCGGCACGTCGGGCAGCTCGGGCGAGCGTTGCGGCGCGCTCACGGCCAGCGCGCGGAACTTGCCGGCCTTGATCTGGCCCATGGCGGAGGAGGTGCTGTCGAACATCATGTCGACCTCGCCCGCGATGATGTCGATGTGCGCCTGCGAACTGCCCTTGTAGGGCACGTGGATCGATTTCATGCCCGTGGCCAGGTTGAAGGCCTCGCCGCCCACATGCTGCGTGCTGCCGATGCCCGAGGAGGCGTACTTGAAGCCGCCGGGCTTCGCGGCCATCGCGGCCACGAGGTCCTTCACCGATCTGTAGGGCGAGCTGGCCGACACCACCAGCACGTTGGGCATCACGGCCACGAGGCCGATGGGCTGCAGGTCTTTCAGCGGGTCGTACTTGAGCTTGAGGATGTGCGGCGCCACCGCCTGCGCTGTGTTGGTGGCCAGCAGCAGCGTGGCCCCGTCGGCCGGCGCACGCGCCGTGAGTTCGCCGGCGATGGTGTTCGAGGCGCCGGGGCGGTTCTCCACCGTCACGGGCTGCTTGAGCACCGGCGAGAACTTGTCGGCCAGCACGCGCGCCAGGATGTCGGTGCCGCCACCGGGCGAGGCGCCGACCATGATGCGCAGGGGCTTGTCGGGGTAGGTCGCTTGCGCGCCGGCTGCCGCTGCGGCCAGCGTCAGCACTGAGAGGCTTGCCGCGCGGGCGAGGGAAGAAAGGCTCATCGGGTTGTCTCCAGCTTGTTTGGCCAGAGCCTACGGAGCTTCGCCTGCGCGATCCAATCGTAAAAAGCCGAAGGCTCATATACTTTTGTGCATGACTTCCGGCCTGACCGACGCCTCGCTGATGCTCCATGTCCGGCCGCGCCAGCTGCTTCTGCTGGCCCGGCTCGATGCGCACCGCCACCTTGGGCGCGCGGCGGAAGCCATGAACATCAGCCAGCCCGCCGCAACCAAGCTGCTGCAGCAGCTGGAAGATTCACTGGGCGAGAAGCTCTTCGAGCGCCTCGCGCGCGGCATGGAGCCCACGCCCTACGGCGAGATCCTGATCCGCTACGCGCGCCGCGTGCTCAGCGATTTCGGCACCGCCCGCGAGGAAATGCTCGCGCTGCGCTCCGGCCTGAGCGGTGCCCTGCGCGTGGGGAGCGTGCCGGGGGCCGTGCCCGAGCTGCTGGCGCCGGCGCTGGTCGAGTACCGGCGCCGCCATCCGCAGGTGGCCGTGTCGGTGGTGGTCGAGACCAGCGACGTGATCCAGGCGCAGCTGGAGCAGGGCGATGTCGACCTCGTGCTGGGCCGGCTCACCGATGGCCATGACGAGGCGAAGTATTCGAGCGTGCCGCTGCTGGGCGAGTCGATGGTGGTCGTGGTGCGTACGGCGCACCCGGTGTTCGAGCGCGCCACCGTCACGCTGGCCGACATGGCGAACTGGTCCTGGGTGCTGCAGCCGCCGGGCTCGCCACAGCGCGGGCGCTTCGAGGCGGCAATGCGGGAGGCGGGCATCCAGGCACGGCTCGACATCATCGAAACGGCATCGCCCATCGCCATCACGGCCCTGCTCGAAAACTCCGACATGGCCGCCGTGATGCCGGCCTCGCAGGCCAACCACTACGCCCGGTTGGGTGTCCTGCGTACGGTGCCGGTGGAACTGCCTGTGCGCGTGCCGCCCATTTGCCTCATCACCCGCGAGGACCGGGCGCTCTCGCCGGCGGCCGCCCAGTTCCGGCGCCAGCTGCTCGGCGGCGGCTGAAACCGCGTGAAATCGCCATAGGCCTTTGGATGGCGATCCTTGATGCTGTATTGCGTTAACTAGGGAATTCACTAGCCAATCGGTGCATGAAAGTACCATTGGTGGCAGTCGAAGTACCAAAACTGCATTGGTGTTTCTCCAGAATCCACCCACGGCGACCCGACAAGAGGGCGTCGCTCACCTCTAGGAGACAACATGAAGCGTTTTCTGAAAGCGGGCCTCGTCCTCGCACTCGTCGGCACGGGCCTCGTGTCCCAGGCCGCCACCGAACTCGTGATCGCGACCGTGAACAACGGCCACATGATCGAGATGCAGAAGCTCACCCCCTTCTTCGAAAAAGCCAACCCCGACATCAAGCTCAAGTGGGTCACGCTGGAAGAAGGCACGCTGCGCCAGCGCGTGACCACCGACATTGCCACCAAGGGCGGCCAGTTCGACGTGATGACCATCGGCCTGTACGAAGCGCCGATCTGGTCGAAGAAGGGCTGGCTCCAGCCCATCGCCGTCGATGCCGCCTACGACGCCGACGACCTGCTGCCCGCCATCCGTGCGGGCCTGTCGTACGAAGGCAAGCTCTACGCCGCGCCGTTCTACGGCGAGAGCTCGATGCTCATGTACCGCAAGGACCTGGCCGACAAGGTCGGCTTCCAGATGCCCGAGCAGCCCACCTGGGCGCAGGTGAAGGAACTGGCCGGCAAGAT
This sequence comes from Variovorax sp. P4_B10, assembly GCF_056402375.1. NCBI lineage: Bacteria > Pseudomonadati > Pseudomonadota > Betaproteobacteria > Burkholderiales > Comamonadaceae > Variovorax > Variovorax sp. P4_B10. The sequence continues at coordinate 23,734 of NZ_JBFUHN010000090.1, forward strand.
CCACGACCCCAAGGCCGGCGTGTACGGCATGTGCCTGCGCGGCAAGCCGGGCTGGGGCGACAACATGGCCTTCCTGACCACGCTGGTCAACACCAACGGCGGCCAGTGGTTCGACATGCAGTGGAAGCCGCAGATCGACACCAAGCCCTGGAAGGATGCGATCAACTTCTACGTCGACCTGATGAAGGCCTACGGCCCGCCGGGCGCCTCGGCCAACAGCTTCAACGAGAATCTTGCGCTCTTCAACGAAGGCAAGTGCGGCATGTGGGTCGACGCGACCATCGCCGCCTCGTTCATCAGCGATCCGAAGCAGTCGAAGGTGGCCGACAAGGTCGCCTTCGCGCAGGCACCCGTGGCCGTCACGCCCAAGGGCGCCAACTGGCTGTGGACCTGGAACCTGGCCATTCCCGCCAGCTCGACCAAGGGCGCTGCCGCGCAGACCTTCGTGAAGTGGGCGACCTCCAAGGAGTACGTCAACCTCGTGGCCAAGGAGTCCGGCTGGGCTTCGGTGCCCACCGGCACGCGCAAGTCGACCTATGCGAACCCCGAGTTCCAGAAGGTGGCCAAGTTCGCCGCTGCCGAGAAGAAGGCCATCGACAGCGCCAACTTGAGCGACAGCACGCTGCCCAAGTCGCCGTACGTGGGCGTGCAGTACGCGGCCATTCCCGAGTTCCAGGCCATCGGCACCGGCGTGGGCCAGCAGATGAGCGCGGCGCTGTCGGGCAAGGTCACTGTGGACCAGGCGCTGAAGACCTCGCAGACCTTGGCTGAGCGCGAGATCAAGAAGTCGGGCCAGTACAAGTAAGTGCCTGTTTCCCTCTCCCCTCGGGGAGAGGGCCAGGGTGAGGGGGCGGCGTGCCCATGGGTAGCGCCGCATGCCCTCACCCCAACCCTCTCCCGCTAGCGGGAGAGGGGGCAACTGCCAGCAGCCAGAGAGGAACACAC
>NZ_JBFUHN010000091.1:0-24461 GCF_056402375.1 Variovorax sp. P4_B10
CCATTGGACGGCGGTGCGCAGCAGCGAGGACTTGTCCCGCCACGTCCAGCCGCGCGCCGTGAAGATGCCCGCCAGCAGATCGAGCGGCGCAGGCAGCCGCGGCAGCTTCAGCCCGCCGCCATCGGCGAAGCGCAAAGAGAGCGGCAGCCGTTCCAGCGCTTGCTCGACATCCACCCCGACCTCGCGCATCAGTTTCAGCGTGGCGGTGTAGGCGCCGATGAGGATGTGCTGCCCGTTGTCGAGCGCCAGCCCGTGCATGTTGTCGACACGACGCGCGCGGCCGCCAGCCATGTGCGCCGCTTCGAACAGCGTGACGGCATGGCCGTTGCGCGTGGCTTCGACGGCGCAGGTGAGGCCAGCCCAGCCGGCGCCGATGACCGCGAGTTTCTTCATCGTCGAAAGTTGCGGGGAAGCCGGATGCGGTCACCGTAAGGGTGAAGGTCGTCGTCCGGCTTTTTGCACTGAATAAAGCACCTGTGCGTGAGCAGTTCAATGCGCTCGGCCTTCGTCAGTTCATCGTCGTAGGCCGGCCGTTCGAGCGTGGCCAGGTCGCATGTGCCGTCCGCATTGAAGATCAGTTGGTCCCCTTCAACATAGTCTCGCCGGAACGCCGTTCGCCATTGCGAATTGGAGCCCCAGCCGTCCGACAAGTCCGAGGTTCGGCGGTACTTGCGCCGAAGTGCCCAATACAGCGTCGACGAGGCCGCGATGTCGAGGTGTAGTGCGCCTGGTGTGCAGGACACGGCGACGCCTGCGCGCGAGAACATCAACGTCCCCAGCATCAATGCAGGCCAGTCGATGCGCACCAGTGTGATCTCGTCGTTCTGTGAGGAGGTTGCAGCTGCAGCTTCGACGATCTCATGAAAAAAAGGCGAGTACACCGGTTCGTCGGCCACGCGGCAGCCCATGCCGGTCATGAACGCCAGATAGTCATGCAGGCTCAAGGCTGGACCCTTCCAGCCGTCTTGGGCGCTCTTTTGAAAAGCCAGCAGCAAGGTCTGGTTGACGCGCGAAAGCGCATAGAGCCGCCACGTGTCCTCGATGGCGATGGGCTCCGGCGAGGTGCGGCGCGCGAAAGCGCTCAGCCATTCGAGTTCTTCCCCATGCGCGCCCAGCCAGGGGCCGAGCAAGGTCTGGAAAAGATCCTCGGCGGGACTGCTTTCGTGGATCGCGTCGAACAGATCGCGATAAGGGGCTTGGCAGGCGTGCATTGGTGCGCAGGCTAGATGCGCCCCAGCGCCTGGACTTTCCACGCCAGCCAGAACTTGCGCACCGGCGTCAGGCTTACGCGCTGGTTGAGCACCTGGAAGTCGTCGCTTTCGATCTCCCGCAGCAGCGTGCGGTAGATGCTGGCCATCATCAGGCCGGGCTTCTGCGTGCGGCGGTCGGCCAGCGGCAGCAGGGCCAGTGCTTCGTCGTAGGCCGAATGTGCGCGCTGCGCCTGAAACTTCATGAGCGCGACGAAGCGGTCCGAATGCACACGGTTGAGGATCTCGTGCGCCTTCACGTCGAACTGCTGCAACTCGTTGACAGGCAGGTAGATGCGGCCGCGCAGCGCGTCTTCGCCCACGTCGCGCAGGATGTTGGTGAGCTGAAGGGCCAGGCCGAGCTTGTGGGCGTAGGCCGTGGTCTGCGGGGCGGTCTGGCCGAAGATGCGCGCGGCGACTTCGCCCACCACGCCGGCCACCAGGTGGCAGTAGCGCGCGAGGCCTGGAAAGTCGAGATAGCGGGTCTGGTCCAGGTCCATCTGGCAGCCGTCGATCACCTCGTGGAGCTGGCGCGCCTCGATGCCGTAGGCGGCGGCGTGCGGCATCAGCGCCTGCATCACCGGGTGGTGCGGCGTGCCCGCGAAGGACTGGGCGACTTCGGTGCGCCACCAGGCGAGCTTGGTGGCGGCCACGCCCGGGTCGCTGACCTCGTCGACCACGTCGTCGACCTCGCGGCAGAAGGCATAGAAGGCCGTGATCGCGGCGCGGCGCGGCTTCGGAAGGAACAGGAAGGCGTAATAGAAACTGCTGCCCGAGGCGGCCGCCTTGTCTTGCACGTATTGCTCGGGATTCATCGGGGAGGCGCTGCTTTCATGGGCCGCCATTGTCACTGCATCCGCAGGGCCTTCCAGAGCAGCAGGGGCGCGTCGGTCTTGCCGATGCGGGGGCGCTGCGAGAAGGTGTCGAAACCCAGGTCCTCGATCTTGTCGAGGATGCGCAGGCCGCCTTGCACGACGAAGCGAAGCTCCCATCCGGCGCGGCCCGGCAGGCGGTGCACCAGCGGGGCGCCCTCGTGCATCAGTTCGCGCGCCCAGGCAGAGACGACTGCTATCAGATTGATAGCTTCCTGAGGCACGGGGGCGGGTGCGAGCGGGGGGAAGACCTTGAAATGCTCGCGCGTGAGCCCGCGTCGGGCGCAGTCGGTCAGCGGAAAGTAGAAGCGGCCGCGCGGCAGGTCCACGCTCGGGTCCTGCCAGAAATTGATGAGTTGCAGCGCGCTGCAGATCGCATCGCTCTGCGCCAGTGCCTCGGCGTCGTTCACGCCGTAGAGATGCAGCAGCAGCCGGCCGACCGGGTTGGCGGAGCGGCGGCAGTAGTCGAGCAGCTCGGCGCGGTCGGGGTAGGCACCGCCGTCGCGGGTCTTCTCGATGTCCTGCATGAAGGCGCTCAGCAGGTCGGCGAGCAGGGCCTCGGGCAATGCGAACCGGGCGATGCTGTGGGCCAGCGGGCCGAACACCTGCGGCCAGCGCGAGGATGCGAGCGGCGCACCCTGTGCGGCCGCGGCGAGTTCGTCGCGGTAGGCATGCAATTCGGCCAGGCGCTCTTCGGGCGATGCGTTGCCTTCGTCGGCGATGTCGTCGGCGGTGCGCGCGAAGTGATAGATCGCGGCAATCGGCGGCCGCAGGTGCGGCGGGCAGAGCCAGGAGGCGACCGGAAAATTTTCGTAGTGCGCCGGCGGTGCGGCAAGGGGGGGAGTGGCGGACACGCCACGATTGTCCGCGACGCGGTGCCCGGCACTATGCTCGGTGCCTTGCCACTTCGAACAGCTAGCCCCATGAATGCACCGGCCCCGGCCTCCACGGCACCGATTCCAGCGCACGGCGAGGCGGCGCATCCGGCCGGGCCGGGTTTGATGATCGCGGCGCTCGGCGTCGTGTTCGGCGACATCGGCACCTCGCCGCTCTATGCCTTCAAGGAGACGATGAACCCCGAGCACGGCGTGCCGTTCTCGCCCGATTCGGTGCTGGGGCTGCTGTCGCTGATCTTCTGGGGGCTGATGTTCGTGGTGACGCTGAAGTACGTGGTCTTCGTGCTGCGCGCCGACCACGACGGGGAGGGCGGCATCCTGGCGCTGCAGGCGCTCGCGCGCAACGCGGTGGCCGGCCCCAAGACAAAGCCCTGGGTGTGGAACGTGATCGGGCTGCTGGGCCTCGTGGGCGCAGCCATGTTCTACGGCGACAGCCTGATCACGCCGGCCATCTCGGTGCTGTCGGCGGTCGAGGGGCTGGAGGTGCAGGCGCCGGTGCTGCAGCGCGTGGTGATCCCGATCACGGTGGTGATCCTGATCGCGCTCTTCGCGGTGCAGAAGAAGGGCACGGGCGTGGTCGGCAAGGTTTTCGGGCCGGTCATGATGCTGTGGTTTCTGGTGCTGGCCGCGGCCGGCCTGTGGCAGGTGCTGCAGCAGCCGCAGGTGCTGGCGGCGCTCGATCCGCGGCATGCCGTCGGGTTTCTGGTGGTGCACCGGACGCAGTCGCTCGCGGTGCTGGGGGCGGTGTTCCTGGCCTTCACCGGCGGAGAGGCGCTCTATGCCGACATGGGGCACTTCGGCGCGCGGCCGATCCGGCTGGCATGGCTCTTCATCGCACTGCCGGGGCTGGTGCTGAACTACTTCGGGCAGGGCGCACTGGTGCTGGCGAACCCGGCGGCCATCGACAACCCGTTCTTCCGGCTCTTTCCCTCGTGGGGCGTGCTGCCGATGGTGGTGCTGGCCGCCATGGCCACGGTGATCGCCTCGCAGGCCGTGATTTCGGGCGCCTTCTCGCTCACGGCGCAAGCCATGCGCATGGGCTACCTGCCGCGCATGCGGGTGGTGCAGACCTCGGGTTCGGCCATCGGGCAGATCTATGTGCCCGCGATCAACTGGCTGCTGATGGTGGGCGTGCTGCTGCTGGTGCTGGGCTTCCGCAGTTCGGGGGCGCTGTCGGCAGCCTACGGCATCGCGGTGTCGATCACGATGGTGACCACCACGCTGCTGGCCGGCATCGTGGCGTGGGGCCTGTGGCGCTGGAACAAGGTGGCGGTGGTGCTGGGCGTGCTGGCCTTCGCGGTGGTCGACCTGACCTTCGTGGTCGCCAACAGCCTCAAGGTGGCCGAGGGCGGCTGGCTCACGCTGGCCGTCGCGGCGGTGGTGATGGTGCTCTTCACCACCTGGGCCAAGGGCCGGCGGCTGGGGCTGGAGGCTGCGGCGGCCGAGAGCCTGCCGCTGCGGCCCTTCGTCGAATCGCTGGCGCTGCACATGCCGCACCGGGTCAGCGGCACGGCCGTGTTCCTGAACCCCGATGCCACGGCGGTTCCGCACGCGCTGCTGCACAACCTCAAGCACAACCAGGTGCTGCACGAGCAGGTGATCGTGATGCGCGTGCTGGCCTGCGACACGCCGCGTGTCGATGCGCGCATCCGCATCGAGGCCGAGCAGTTGATGGACGGCATCTGGGTGGTCACCGCGCGCCACGGCTTCATGGAGCGGCCCGATGTGCCCGAATTCATCCGCATCCTGGCCTACCAGAAGACGCTGGCGATCGACTCGATGAAGACCTCGTATTTCGTCTCCCGCGCCTCGGTCGGCGAGGAAAACCTGCCGGGCCTGAACCCGATCCGCCGGGCGCTTTTCGGCTGGCTGCAGCGCAATGCGGGGCGTGCTTCGGACTACTTCGTGTTGCCTGACAACCGGCTGGTGGAGATGGGGCAGCGGACCTGAAATTCGGCTGTCGGCGCAGGTTGGGGCGCGAGCACACCGCCCCCGAACACCCCGTCAACTGACTCGCCGGTCATTGACAGTGTTTAACGTTTACCCTAAATTACTAACCGGTGGGTCATTAATGGCCCGGTTTGTCCTTTCTTGGGTGTCTCATGACCGCCTCTGCCGCTTTCCTCCGTGCCCGCAGCGCCCTCTGGCTGCTGCTTCCTTCCCTGATCCTGGCCGGCTGTTCGCCCAAGCCGGCGGCCGAGGAGCCCGTGCGAGCGGTGAAACTGGTGACCGTGGGCACCAGCGAGTTCGACGCCCAGCCCGAGTTCTCCGCCGAAGTGCGGGCCCGTGTCGAATCGCGGCTGGGCTTCCGCGTGGCGGGCAAGATCACCAAGCGCCAGGCCGAACTCGGCCAGCACGTGCAGGCCGGCCAGGTGCTGGCCCAACTCGATCCGCAGGACTACAGGCTGGCCGCAGACGCCGCCCGTGCCCAGCAGGCCGCAGCGCTCACCAACCGCGACCTGGCGGCCGCCGACCTGAAGCGCTACCGCGAACTGCGCGAACAGAACTTCATCAGCGGTGCCGAACTGGAGCGCCGCGAAACCACCTGGAAGGCCGCCCAGGCACAGCTCGAACAGGCGCAGGCCCAGCTCTCTTCCCAGGGCAACCAGGCCAACTACACGACGCTGGTCGCCGACGTGGCGGGCGTCATCACCGCCATCGAGGCCGAGCCGGGGCAGGTGGTGCAGGCCGGCACACCGGTGGTGCGCATCGCCCAGGACGGCGCGCGCGACGTGGTGTTCGCCGTGCCGGAAGACCGTGCGCAGCTGATCAAGCCCGGCTCGCCGGTCACGGTGCGCGGCTGGTCCGGCGGCAATGAATTGCAAGGGGAGGTGCGCGAAGTGGCAGCGAGCGCCGACGCGGTCACGCGCACCTATTCGGTCAAGGTCGCGATCGACGCGGCCACCTCGCCCGCGCTGGGCGCCACCGTCTACGCGCGTCCGCAGGCGCTGGCCCGCAACAGCACGGCGGTGATGAAGCTGCCGACCAGCGCGCTGCGCCAGGAAGGCAAGGGCTCCGCGGTCTGGGTGCTCGACAAGTCGTCGATGACGGTGCGCTCGCAGCCGGTGCAGGTGGCCACCGCCGACGGCAACGAGGCCGTGATCGGTGGCGGGCTCGCGCCGGGGATGATGGTCGTGGCCGCGGGCGTGCACGTGCTGTCGCCGGGGCAGAAGGTCACCATCTACCAGTCCAAGGAGGCGGCAGCCGCCGCCGCCAACGCGAAGGATGCCGTGCAGGCCGTCGAGGCCGTTGCCGCAACGAAGAAGGAGATCGCTGCAGGTGCCGCCAAATGACGGAAGGCGCAGCGACCACCCCCGTCAAGCCCGCCGGCTTCAATCTCTCCAAATGGGCGCTGGACCACGCGCCGCTCACGCGCTACCTGATGGTGGTGCTGATGGTGCTGGGCGCCTTTGCGTACTTCCAGCTCGGCCAGGACGAAGACCCGCCGTTCACCTTCCGCGCGATGGTGGTACGCACCTACTGGCCCGGCGCCACCGCCCAGCAGGTGGCCGAGCAGGTCACCGACAAGCTCGAACGCACGCTGCAGGAAGCGCCGTACGCCGACAAGATCCGCAGCTATTCGAAGCCGGGCGAGTCGCAGATCATTTTCCAGATCAAGGATTCGTCGAAGGCCGCAGACGTGGCGAACGTCTGGTACACCGTGCGCAAGAAGATCGGCGACATGCGCAGCACGCTGCCTCCCGGTGTGCAGGGGCCGTTCTTCAATGACGATTTCGGCGATGTCTATGGCGTGATCTATGCGCTGGAAAGCGAAGGCTTCAGCTACGCCGAGCTCAAGACGCTCGCCGATGAAACCCGCCAGCAGCTGCTGCGCGTGAAGGACGTGGCCAAGGTCGACCAGTTCGGCGTGCAGGACGAGAAGGTCTACATCGAGATCTCGCAGAAGCGCCTGGCGCAGCTGGGGCTCGACTTCAACGCGGTGCTCGCGCAGCTCGGCTCGCAGAACGCGGTGGAGAGCGCCGGCACGATCCAGTCGCCGCTCGACGTGGTGCAGGTGCGTGTGGGTGGCCAGTTCACCAGCGTCGACCAGCTGCGCGAAATGCCGATCCGCGGCACCTCCGGCAACCAGCTCAAGCTCGGCGACATCGCGGAGATTCGCCGCGGCTATGTCGACCCGCCGGCCGTCAAGATGCACCACCAGGGCAAGGAAGTGATCGGGCTCGGGGTTTCCATGACCAAGGGCGGCGACATCATTGCGCTGGGCAAGGCGCTGAAGGCCGCGACGGCCCAGATCGACCAGCGCCTGCCGCTCGGCGTGAAGCTGGCGCAGGTGCAGGACCAGCCGGTGTCGGTGTCGAGCTCGGTCAACGAATTCGTGGGCGTGCTGATCGAGGCCGTGGCCATCGTGCTGGCCGTGAGCATCATCTCGCTGGGCCTGCACAAGGGCGGGCGCTTCGGCTGGTACATCGACATGCGCCCGGGGCTGGTGGTGGCGATCACCATTCCACTGGTGCTGGCCGTGACCTTCCTGGCGATGAACTACTTCGGCATCGGGCTGCACAAGATATCGCTGGGGTCGCTGATCATCGCGCTGGGCCTGCTGGTGGACGACGCGATCATCGCGGTCGAGATGATGGTGCGGAAGATGGAGGAGGGCTACGACAAGGTCCGCGCCGCCACCTTCGCCTATGACGTCACGGCCAAGCCGATGCTGACCGGCACGCTCATCACGGCGGCGGGTTTCCTGCCCATCGGCATCGCCAAGTCGGTGACGGGCGAGTACACCTTCGCGATCTTCGCGGTGACGGTGATCGCGCTGGTGCTGTCGTGGATCGTCTCGGTGTACTTCGTGCCGTACCTCGGCACGCTGCTGCTCAAGGTCAAGCCGCACGACCCCGATGCGCCGCCGCACGAGCTGTTCGACACGCCGTTCTACAACAACTTCCGCCACGCGGTGAACTGGTGCGTGCAGCACCGCTGGCTGACCATCGGCGCGACCGTGCTGATCTTCGCGCTCGGCATCTTCGGCATGGGCAAGGTGCAGCAGCAGTTCTTCCCCGATTCGAGCCGGCCGGAAATCATGGTCGACATCTGGTTCCCCGAAGGCACCTCGTTCGCGGCCAACGAAGAAGTGGCCAAGCGCGTCGAGCGGCGCATCATGAAGGAAGAGGGCGTGAAGACGGTCAGCACCTGGGTCGGCTCGGGCGTGCCGCGCTTCTACCTGCCGCTCGACCAGGTGTTTCCGCAGACCAACGTGTCGCAGCYCATCGTGCTGGCCAAGGACCTGAAGGTGCGCGAGAGGCTGCGCCTGCGGCTGCCGGCGCTGCTGGCCGAGGAGTTCCCGGAGGTGCGCGGCCGCGTCAAGCTGCTGCCCAACGGGCCGCCGGTGCCGTACCCGGTGCAGTTCCGCGTGATCGGCACCGAGCCTGCGCAACTGCGCGCGCACGCCGACGAGGTGAAGGCCGTGCTGCGCGAGAACGCCAACATGCGCGGCGTGAACGACAACTGGAACGAGTCGGTGAAGGTGATCCGCCTGGAGATCGACCAGGCCAAGGCGCGCGCGCTGGGCGTCACGAGCCAGGCCATCGCGCAAGCGTCCAAGACCATGTTCAGCGGCACCACCGTGGGCCAGTACCGCGAGAACGACCTGCTGATCGACATCGTGCTGCGCCAGGCGCCCGACGAGCGCGAAGCCATCTCGGACATCGCCAACGCCTACATCCCGACGACCTCGGGCCGCTCGATTCCGCTCACGCAGATCGCGCGGCCGGTGTTCACCTGGGAGCCCGGCGTGATGTGGCGCGAGAACCGCGACTACGCCATCACCGTGCAGGGCGACGTGGTCGAAGGCCTGCAGGGCGCGACCGTGACCGCGGAACTGCTGCCCAGGCTGCGCCAGCTCGAAGCCGGTTGGCATGCGGCCGGGCAGGGCGGTTACCGCATCGAGGTGGCGGGTGCGGTCGAGGAAAGCAGCAAGGGCTCGGCCTCGATCGTCGCGGGCGTGCCGATCATGCTATTCCTGGTGTTCACGCTGCTGATGCTGCAGTTGCACAGCTTCAGCCGTTCGCTGCTGGTGTTCATCACCGGGCCGATGGGCATCGCCGGTGTCGCCGGCGCGCTGCTGGTGCTGAACCGGCCCTTCGGCTTCGTGGCGCTCTTGGGCGTGATCGCGCTGATGGGCATGATCCAGCGCAACGCGGTGATCCTGATCGACCAGATCGAGAGCGACCGGGCGGCCGGCGTGCCGGCCTGGGACGCGATCGTCGAGTCGGCCGTGCGACGGCTCCGGCCAATCGTGCTGACGGCCGCGGCGGCGGTGCTGGCAATGATTCCGCTCAGCCGCAGCGTGTTCTGGGGGCCGATGGCCGTGGCGATCATGGGCGGGCTCATCGTGGCCACCGTATTGACCCTGCTGGCACTGCCGGCAATGTATGCCGCTGCATTCCGTGTCAAGCGGGAGCCAAAAGAGGGTCTGATTAGCGTTTAAAATACGCGGTTGACCGATTTCAGGCGGACGGTCTTTGGGCAGCGGGGCATTCGATACCAGCGGTATCGGGTGTTCGCGGCACCAGGGCCGTCCGCTTTTGCATTCACCTGAAAAATGGCAATAGCGCGGGTGGCGAAATTGGTAGACGCACCAGGTTTAGGTCCTGACGTTCGCAAGAACGTGCCGGTTCGAGTCCGGCCCCGCGCACCAGCCACCCCCTCACAAGGAAGACACCATGACCGTGACCGTTGAAACTCTCGAGAAGCTCGAACGCAAGATCACGCTGACCCTGCCGGTCGGCACCATCCAGTCCGAAGTCGATTCGCGCCTCAAGAAGCTCGCGCGCACCGTCAAGATGGATGGCTTTCGCCCCGGCAAGGTGCCGATGAACGTCGTGGCCCAGCGCTATGGCTACTCGGTGCACTACGAAGTCATGAACGACAAGGTCGGCGAAGCCTTCTCGCAGGCTGCCAACGAAGCCAAGCTGCGCGTGGCCGGCCAGCCCCGCATCACCGAGAAGGAAGAATCGCCCGAAGGCGAGCTGGCCTTCGACGCAGTGTTCGAAGTGTTCCCCGAAGTCAAGATCAACGACCTGTCCGGCGCCGAAGTCGAGAAGCTCTCGGCCGAAGTGGGCGACGAAGCCATCGACAAGACGCTCGACATCCTGCGCAAGCAGCGCCGTACCTTCGCCCAGCGCGCGCAAGACGCCGTGGCCCAGGACGACGACCGTGTCACGGTCGACTTCGAAGGCAAGATCGACGGCGAGCCCTTCCAGGGCGGCAAGGCCGAAGACTTCCAGTTCGTGGTCGGCGAAGGCCAGATGCTGAAGGAATTCGAAGACGCCGTGCGCGGCATGAAGTCCGGCGACAGCCGCACCTTCCCGCTGTCGTTCCCGGCCGATTACCACGGCAAGGACGTGGCCGGCAAGCAAGCCGACTTCATGGTCACCGTGAAGAAGATCGAAGCCTCGCACCTGCCCGAAGTCAACGAGCAGCTCGCCAAGTCGCTCGGCATTGCCGAAGCCACCGTCGAAGGCCTGCGCGCCGACATCAAGCGCAACCTCGAGCGCGAAGTGAAGTTCCGCCTGCTGGCCCGCAACAAGAACGCCGTGATGGACGCGCTGGTGGCCAACGCCGAGCTCGACCTGCCGAACGCCAGCGTGCAGTCGGAAGTCAACCGCATGATCGAAGGCGCCCGCGCCGAGCTCAAGCAGCGTGGCATCAAGGACGCAGACAAGGCGCCGATCCCCGATGAAGTGTTCCGCCCGCAAGCCGAGCGCCGCGTGCGCCTGGGCCTGGTGGTGGCCGAACTGGTGCGTGCCAACAACCTGCAGGCCAAGCCCGAGCAGATCAAGGCCCACATCGACGAACTGGCCGCCAGCTACGAAAAGCCGGCCGACGTGGTGCGCTGGTATTTCAGCGACAACAACCGCCTGGCCGAAGTCGAAGCCGTCGTGATCGAGAACAACGTGACCGATTTCGTGCTCGGCAAGGCCAAGGTCGCCGAAAAGTCGGTGTCGTTCGACGAGCTGATGGCGCAACAGCAGGGCTGACCCGGCGCCACCCGCAACGCCAATGGGGCTTGTGCTTTGCGGCACGAGCCCCATTTCACTCAGGCGTACAGTTCAGATACAGCGAACGAATCCCTTTTCCGGAGAGCAAATTCAATATGAGCGCACAGGAAATTCAAGGCCTCGGCATGGTTCCGATGGTCATCGAGCAATCGGGCCGCGGCGAGCGGTCCTATGACATCTATTCGCGTCTCCTCAAGGAACGCATCATCTTCCTGGTGGGCGAGGTCAACGACCAGACCGCCAACCTCGTGGTGGCGCAGTTGCTGTTCCTCGAGAGCGAGAACCCGGACAAGGACATCTCGTTCTACATCAACTCGCCGGGCGGCAGCGTGAGCGCCGGCATGGCGATCTACGACACCATGCAGTTCATCAAGCCCGACGTGTCGACGATGTGCATCGGCTTCGCGGCCAGCATGGGCGCCTTCCTGCTGGCGGCCGGCCAGAAGGGCAAGCGTTTCTCGCTGCCCAATTCGAAGGTCATGATCCACCAGGTGCTGGGCGGCGCACGCGGCCAGGCGACCGACATCGAGATCCACGCACGCGACATCCTGCGCACCAAGGACCAGATGAACCGCATCCTGGCCGAACGCACCGGCCAGCCGCTGGAAAAAGTCAAAGCCGACACCGAACGCGACTATTTCCTCACGGCCGACGAAGCCAAGGACTACGGCCTGATCGACCAGGTCATCTCCAAGCGCGGTTAARCCGCCTTGGCGCCTGTGGCGCAAAAGGCAAAAAACGGCGTTTTCCACACGGGAAACGCCGTTTTTGTTTAGTTATCATTGTCCCTACCCTGTAACGAGGCACCTGTCCATGGCCGAAAAAAAAGGCTCTTCCAGCGAAAAAACGCTTTACTGCTCGTTCTGCGGCAAGAGCCAGCACGAGGTCAAGAAGCTGATTGCGGGCCCTTCGGTCTTTATTTGCGACGAGTGCATCGACCTTTGCAACGAAATCATCCGCGACGAGCTGCCGGCCGGTGAAGAGGCGCGCGACGCGCGCAGCGACCTGCCCACGCCGCTGGAGATCAAGACCAACCTCGACAACTACGTGATCGGCCAGGAGCCGGCCAAGCGCATGCTGTCGGTGGCGGTCTACAACCACTACAAGCGCCTGCGCCACAAGGAAAAGGCCAAGGGCGACGACGTCGAGCTCAGCAAGAGCAACATCCTCTTGATCGGCCCCACGGGCTCCGGCAAGACGCTGCTGGCGCAGACCCTGGCGCGCATGCTCGACGTGCCCTTCGTGATGGCCGACGCCACCACGCTGACCGAAGCCGGCTACGTGGGCGAAGACGTCGAGAACATCATCCAGAAGCTGCTGCAGAGCTGCAATTACGAAGTCGAACGCGCCCAGCGCGGCATCGTCTACATCGACGAGATCGACAAGATCTCGCGCAAGTCCGACAACCCCTCGATCACGCGCGACGTGTCGGGCGAGGGCGTGCAGCAGGCCTTGCTGAAGCTCATCGAAGGCACCATGGCCAGCGTGCCGCCCCAGGGCGGGCGCAAGCACCCGAACCAGGACTTTCTGCAGATCGACACGACCAACATCCTGTTCATCTGCGGCGGGGCGTTTGCGGGGCTCGAGAAGGTCATCGAAAACCGCACCGAGGCCTCGGGCATCGGCTTCGGCGCTAAGGTCAAGAGCAAGGCCCAACGTAGCATCACCGAGGTGTTCCGCGAAGTCGAGCCCGAAGACCTGATCAAGTTCGGCCTGATCCCCGAACTCGTGGGCCGGATGCCGGTGGTCGCGTCGCTTGCGGAACTCAGCGAGGACGCGCTGGTACAGATCCTGACCGAACCGAAGAATGCGGTGGTCAAGCAGTTCACCAAGCTGCTGCAGATGGAAGGCGTGGACCTGGAGATTCGCCCGGCGGCGCTCAAGGCGATCGCTCGCAAGGCCCTGGCCCGGAAGACCGGTGCACGCGGCCTGCGCTCGATCCTTGAACAGTCGCTGATCGACACCATGTTCGAATTGCCGAACGCGACCAATGTCGACAAGGTGGTGGTCGAGGAATCGACCATCGACGAAAACAAGCCCCCGCTGCTCGTGTACCGCGAAGCGGCGAAAAAGGCGTAAAGCCAAAGACGCGAAGGATCTGCATGTCTGGCCACACCCCCTTGCCCCCCGAAGCCCTCGACCTGCCGCTGCTGCCGCTGCGGGATGTCGTGGTGTTTCCCCACATGGTGATCCCGCTGTTCGTGGGTCGCCCCAAGAGCATCAAGGCCCTCGAACTGGCCATGGAGGCCGAGCGCCGCATCATGCTGGTGGCCCAGAAGGCCGCCGCCAAGGACGAGCCCTCGGTCGAGGACATGTTCGAGGTCGGCTGCGTCTCGACCATCCTGCAGATGCTCAAGCTGCCCGACGGCACGGTGAAGGTGCTGGTCGAAGGCCAGCAGCGCGCACGCGTGAACCGCATCGATGACGGCGAGACCCATTTCTCGGCCAACGTGACACCCGTCGCGGCGACCGAAGGCGGCGAGAAGGGCACCGAGGTCGAGGCCCTGCGCCGCGCCGTGATGCAGCAGTTCGACCAGTACGTCAAGCTGAACAAGAAGATTCCGCCCGAGATCCTGACCTCGATCTCGAGCATCGACGATGCCGGCCGCCTGGCCGACACGATTGCCGCCCACCTGCCGCTCAAGCTCGACAACAAGCAGGCCGTGCTCGACCTGGACGACGTCAAGGCGCGCCTCGAAAACCTGTTCGGCCAGCTCGAACGCGAGGTCGACATCCTCAACGTCGACAAGAAGATCCGTGGCCGCGTGAAGCGCCAGATGGAGAAGAACCAGCGCGACTTCTATCTCAACGAGCAGGTCAAGGCCATCCAGAAGGAGCTCGGCGAAGGCGAAGAGGGCGCGGACATCGAAGAGATCGAGAAGAAGATCAAGCTCGCCAAGATGTCCAAGGAAGGCCTCAAGAAGGCCGAAGGCGAACTCAAGAAGCTCAAGCTGATGTCGCCCATGTCGGCCGAGGCCACCGTGGTGCGCAACTACATCGACGTGCTCATCGCCCTGCCGTGGAGCAAGAAGACCAAGATCAAGCACGACCTGGCCAATGCCGAGGCGGTGCTCAACGCCGACCATTACGGCCTCGAGAAGGTCAAGGACCGCATCCTCGAATATCTCGCGGTGCAGCAACGCGTCGACAAGGTGAAGGCGCCCATCCTGTGCCTCGTGGGCCCTCCGGGTGTCGGCAAGACCTCGCTGGGGCAGTCGATCGCGAAGGCGACCGGCCGCAAGTACACCCGCATGGCGCTGGGCGGCATGCGCGACGAAGCCGAGATCCGCGGCCACCGCCGTACCTACATCGGCGCGCTGCCGGGCAAGGTGCTGCAGGGTCTGAGCAAGATCGGCACGCGCAATCCGCTGTTCCTGCTCGACGAGATTGACAAGCTGGGCACCGATTTCCGCGGCGACCCGTCGAGCGCCTTGCTCGAAGTGCTCGACCCCGAGCAGAACCACACCTTCGGCGACCACTACGTGGAAGTCGACTTCGACCTGAGCGACGTGATGTTCGTCGCCACCTCGAACTCGATGAACATTCCACCGRCGCTGCTGGACCGCATGGAAGTCATCCGCCTTTCGGGCTACACCGAGGACGAGAAGACGCACATCGCGATCAAGTACCTGTTGCCCAAGCAGCTGAAGAACAACGGTGTGAAGGAAGAGGAACTCCTCGTCACCGAAGAAGCGGTGCGCGACATCGTTCGCTACTACACGCGTGAAGCCGGCGTGCGTTCGCTCGAGCGCGAACTGTCCAAGATCTGCCGCAAGGTGGTGAAGGGCCTGCTGCTCAAGCAGATGACGCCGAAGGTCACCGTCGACGGCTCGAACCTCAACGACTTCCTGGGCGTGCGCAAGTACAGCTTCGGCCTCGCCGAAAAGCAGAACCAGGTCGGCCAGGTGGTCGGCTTGGCGTGGACCGAAGTCGGCGGCGACCTGCTGACGATCGAAGCGGTCACCATGCCCGGCAAGGGCGTGATCAGCCGCACCGGTTCGCTCGGCGACGTGATGAAGGAATCGGTCGAGGCCGCACGCACCGTGGTGCGCAGCCGCTCGCGCCGCCTGGGCATCAAGGACGAGATGTTCGAGAAGCGCGACATCCACATCCACGTGCCTGACGGTGCAACGCCGAAGGACGGTCCGAGCGCGGGTGCCGCGATGACGACCGCCTTCGTGTCGGCGCTCACCGGCATCCCGGTGCGTGGCGACGTTGCGATGACCGGCGAGATCACGCTGCGCGGCGAGGTCACGGCCATCGGTGGCCTGAAGGAAAAGCTGCTGGCCRCATTGCGCGGCGGCATCAAGACCGTGCTGATCCCCGAAGAGAACGCCAAGGACCTGCAGGACATCCCCGAGAACGTGAAGAACGGCCTCGAGATCGTGCCCGTGAAGTGGATCGACAAGGTCCTCGAGATCGCGCTCGAGAGGATGCCCGATCCGCTGTCGGACGAAGAGGTTGCGGCCTCTGCAGCCGCTGTGGCCGAGCTGGCCAAGCAGCGCGCCGCCGCCCCGGCTTCAGAGGGTTCCGTAAAACATTGATGGCAGGACTACTTGCCGGGCCTCGAAAAAATGGCATATAATTCGAGGCTCGAAACGCGGGAATAGCTCAGTTGGTAGAGCGCAACCTTGCCAAGGTTGAGGTCGAGAGTTCGAGACTCTTTTCCCGCTCCAGTTTTGAAAAAGGGAAGCAGCTGCTTCCCTTTTTTTCGCAAGTTCGTTTTTTGTTTCTGCGTGGCGCGATAGCAAAGCGGTTATGCAACGGATTGCAAATCCGTCTAGCCCGGTTCGACTCCGGGTCGCGCCTCCACCAAACACCATGCCAGCATTGAAGAGCTTGCTATCAACTAGATAGCAGGCTCTTTTTGCATCCGCCGGATTTGGGTCAGAATCCGTGGTTTCTATGCCGAATTCGTAGCAGGCTGCTATCAGGCCGACGCGAACCCGGAGAAAGGCCGCCCGCTGCGCGGGCGTCAACCGCAGGAGGGCAACCGCGTCATTGCCCTGGTCGAGGAGACCAACAAATTGACCTTCAGGATCTATAACGACGGCAGCAAGCCATGGCTTGAGCCGCTGAACCCGATGTTCGAGCCGATCCGCACACCGTTCAAGGTGGTGGGCACAGTCTTCGGCAAATGGGAGGACGCATGAAGGGAAGGGCGCTCAGCGCCCTGCGCACTATCTATCGCGGGCTGCGCGATCGGCCCGACAACGGCCACGACCCCGTCAGGGGCAGTGCCGGCGGCATCCGACGCGGGGCCGCGCCCGGCGGACACGCGCCAAGTGCGATGGCAGGGTGCTCTTTCACCAGAAGCAGGACAGCGACTGGAAGCGCAGCATCGAGTGGACGAGCGAGATCTGCGGGGCCGCGGCTCGCGCTTGACCTGGCAAATGCAGTGTGATTCCAATCGAGCTTGGGACGGAGATCAATAGCTCGCGGGGACAGTGGAGGAGGCGAAACCTCTGGTCAAGCTGACGCCGGTCGAGGTGTTCGCGGTGGGGCCAATTGACCCGCCTTTCGAGTTGGCGGGAGCCGCGCGACGCCGATCAATGGCAGATTGGGCCGTGGTCGTACGAATGACCGCCGTATGCAGCCGGCAGAAGAATCTCAACCGTGGCGGCACTTCGAAAATACTCCGTTGCAGGACCCCCAATTCGTATGGGGTTTGAAATCCAAGAACGGTCCGGTTGGCAGTCGCTTACAAATGTCTGAGGCAGCGGAATCACCGTGAGTCGCTGACCCATGTTGTTATAGAGCGCGAATGCCATCCAAGGGAACATCTGCTGCGACCGGTTTGAACTCCAGTGGTTCAGATTGACAACTAGTGACAGTAGCGAAATCTGCGCCGGGGGAGGGCCATACGTATAAAGCCTCAGAGCGACAACGACATCCGAAATTATCAAGGCCTCACTGCCTTGGTCCCATCGGAGAACGTGTATCGATATTTCGACGGCAGGGATGCCAGTCGATATTCGAAGGACACATCGGTTTCTGCCTGACCTAACGGTGCTTTGAACCCCGCCGGCTCGAGGCCCCGAGAAATGTGCCTGCTGATCGGTTCGTTGATCGAGTCCTTGGGCGGGAACTGATCAAAGGGAGTGAGGCCACTTGGGGGGTACTAGTTTCGACATAGAACTCCGATAGCTGGCAATGGCACCTTCGAGCATGCCGCCGAGTTGCTTCCCTGTCTACAGCCCAGCTCTCGGGCCGACGCCATGACACATCCCACCGAGGATTGACCCACGAGTAGCGAACACCTTAAGTTCGCAGCCACAACAAGAAGCCGGGACTACCCGGCCCAGCCGCAAACCCTGACGCACGCGAGCTTGCTGAGACACTTCATTGCGACGTGTATTACCCCGCTGCGGCGGGCCGCGTGACCGACGGGAGGGCGCTCAGCGCATTTTCCTTGCCTGCGCAAATTTCCCACCGTCATACCATGCCGCAGACCTAAAAAAATCCCTCAAACATGCGATGTCTTTGGTTTTCGACTGGCTATGCTCAGAGTTTAAACACGGCCCCACATAAAACATCGGAAAAAGACACGTATGAAAAATAAGTTGCAATTTGCGTTTGCCTGTATTGCAGTATTTGCTGGACAAGCTTTCGCGGAGCAATGCTACGTCGGCGCTTCGGTGGTCTCTTCCATCAAGCCTAAGGTCACCATCGTCCTTGATGTCGTGCAGGTGACAAGCCAAAGCCCTATTGAAGGATCAGGCAAATTGCATCTAAGTGAAGGTGAGGAAAACGATCTGCGTGCCAGAGCACTCAATTACGCTAAACGCAACTTAAAACAAGCAGAAGGCGACGTCGATGCAGGAGCTAATTTTGTTGCCGCCGACCTCAGCTACGGATCGGATTGCTTCAAAGAAGCATCATCCGCGGAAAACTTTCGAGCGATTAAAATAAAATTCGATGGCCATGTTTTGCACGGTAATTGGAGTGCGGGAAGTAGGCCAGTTGCGGCAAAACCTGAGGAGATCGCTCGTTCGAGAAAGAATTCGGTCGATGCCGCGATCCTCACCAGGTCGCCTGACTCGAGCAAGCCAACTCCAGAAATGCTGGCAGCGCAGGCGAAGCGAGACGCGGTGCGAAAGAAATCCGAAGAAGCGGCAGCTGCAGCAGCTAAAAGTAAGGCCGCCACAGATGCGAACGCTGCGAAGCTGGCCGAGGACAGTCGGCGACAGATTTGCTTGAAACCAGAGCATAAAGGCGACTGCGGATGTGCGAGGTTCTACCCCCCAGATCCGAAGCAAACTGTTTGCTCGAAGTAAGGTTCCTGGCGTTGCGCTAGTTTCCCCGAGCACGGGGGATTGACCCACGGGTAGCGAACACCTTACGTTCGCAGCCATAACAAGAAGCGGGGACCCCCGGGCCACCATGGCCCTCCCCAAATTGCCGCCTGCCTCGGGCGGCCCGTCGCCTGGCTTCGAGAAGCCCAAGACGCACCACATCCAGTTCGACCTCACCGGCATGCCGCCGGAGGAGCTGCTCGAGCTGCGCGGCTTGATCGACGCGAAGCTTCCGATCAAGGATCTCAAGGACATCGACCTGTCGCGCGAGCTCGTGCTGCAAATGCTGGCCACCCAGCGCATGCAGAACGACGTGCTGATCGAAAAAGAGACGCCGGCCAACCAGCGGGCCCAGGTCGCGAACGCCGTGGGCACGATCCTTGGCAACCTGATTGCTCTCCAGGCGAAGGTCTACACAAGCGAGCGCCTGAAGAAGATCGAATCGGTGCTGATCGCCACCCTGGCGACGCTGCCGATGGACACGCAGCGTGAGTTCCTTGACGCCTATGAGAAGGCGCTCGCGGCGTGATCGACGAAACCGCATCGCAGCACATCCAGCGCCTGAAGCTCGCCACGACGGAGAAGCTGCAGCGCAAGGACCTTGGCAACTGGGTGACGAAGAACACCTTCCTGAACGGCAAGCCGTTCTCGACGGCGGGGCACGAGTACCAGACCAAGATCATGGAGGACGACGCGCCGGAGATCGTCATCAAGAGGTCGGCCCAGATCGGCATCAGCGAGATGAGCCTGCGCATGACGCTGGGCCTGGTCTCGATCAGGCCGAACTTCAGCGCCATCTACACGATGCCCACGGCGACGCTCGCAGGCGTCTACACGAAGACACGCCTTGACTCGATCATCCAGGGCTCGCCGTTCCTGAAGGACGCCGTGCGCGGCGACCTCGACTCTGCCGAGGTGAAGCAGCTGGGGCTGAACAACTTCATGTACATGAGGGAGCCGCGGTGGGCAATGCCGCGATCTCGGTGTCTACGGACTTGCTGGTGCACGACGAGCTCTCCTTCAGCGACCCGGCGGTGCCGCGCGCCAGCAGTTCCTTCCACATCTTGGGCCAGCTGCGTATTCCGGCTAACGTGACCGACGATTCCGCTCTATCGTGACCGGTCGCCATGCGTGCTGAGTTGCGCGCTCAGATTGTAGAAGTGGCAGTCACGATGGGTCTTTGTTCTTCTTCTTTTGGGGTGTTTTCGCGGTCTGCCGCAATGACTCACCCGTGAGGGCGAGTCGGTGGTTCTGCTGCATCAGGCGATCGAGGATTGCGTCGGCGATCCGCAAGGTTTGCCACTCGGGCACGCTGGCGTGGACGGCAAGCGTCCGATCCGGGGTGCGCAGAATTTCGATGGATTGCATGTCCGTCGCAATACCAATACCCAGGGCCTTGAGCGCGGCTTCCTTGCTCACCCACTGCGCATAGAGCGCTGCCTGAGGATCCTGGGTCGCCCGAATGCCTTGCTGCTCTCGAGGTGTGAATGCGATGTCGAGGATCGTCTGCATCTGTGCATTGGCGTCGCAACGCTCGATGTCGATGCCTACGCCGCCGATCTGCTCGGCGTCGGCTATCGCGATCAGGGCATGGGCGCTGGAGTGGCTGACGCTGAACAAGGGTGGAGATATGCCATTTGTATTCATCACAAATGGCTTCCCGTGCACGTCGACGCGCAGCGAAACGTCCAACAGGTTGCAGTCCAGTCGCTGCGCGGGCGAACGCGCAGCGCACGCGGTCCGCGTGTTGCCTGAAGCGGCTGGCCGCGGTGCGTTCTTCCTCAGTTGGCAGGGGCCAGATCCGCACGGGGTCGGCGTCCAGATCGAGGTCCCGCCGATAGGCCTCGATGCCCGAAGGCAGTGCATCAGACAGCAGCGAGAGCTGCATGACTCGCTCCTGAAGGCTCTCACGATGCGGGCGATCCTGAGCGTTGAAGCCGCGTGTGCGGATTCAACGCCTGCGGGGTTCCAAGCTTGCCCATGTGTGAAGGTCCGGCGTACCATCGGCCTCCCGTCAATGGACGGCTCGCGCCTCGTCCCCACAAAGGAAGTGCCCGAACGCCGTCTGAATTTGAAAGCTCGGTATCAATGACGCGACGCTATGGCAAATTCAAAATCTGTTCGAAGGAGTCGCTATGAACGACAAGCTCGACAGTCAAGAACCACAGTACGTGGTCGTGGTCAATCTCGAGGAGCAGTACTCGATATGGCCTGTGGAAAAACAGATCCCTGAAGGATGGCGTGCCACCGGCCCGTCCGGGGACAAGCAGGAGTGCCTGAACCATATCGCCGAGGTATGGACGGACATGCGTCCTCTGTCACTGCGCCAGCACATGAGGTCTTCCGGCTGAGTCGTGCGCCGTCCGAGTTCGCGGCCTCCGGGCATCGCGTCTCCCCCAAGCTCTCGAAGAAAAACATACGCCTGCGTTCGCGCTTCGCTGCGTGACGGACTCGCAATTTGCATGAGGTAGTTAGTGAAGAGCACTCCTGCGCCTCGGTTTCTTACCCTGCCCGACATATTGCATGGCCGCGCATTGAGCGCTGGTGAGGCACGCAAGGCCGTCTTCACCTGGCTCGACAACGCAGAACGGGTCGACGCCCGCTTCACGTTCGCCGAGCTGGATCGGCAGGCGCGCAGCGTCGCGGCACAACTGCAGCAGGTTTGCGCACCGGGCGATCGGGTTCTTCTTGCGTATCCCCCGGGGCTCGACTACATCGCCGCGTTCTACGGCTGCCTGCAGGCGGGCGTGGTGGCCGTGCCGGCGCTGCCGCCCGCCAACGCCCGCACCCTGCCCAGGTTGCTCGGCATCGTCGAAGATGCGCGGCCGCGCGTGGCCTTGTCGTCCGCCGAAGTGGTGCAGCGCATGCGCGACATGCAAGGCATGCAAGACGAGGAGGGCGGACTGCTGCACGGCTTGCGCTGGATGACGCCAGACCTGTCGCAGGACGCACCGCACGCCTGGGTTCCGCCAGCCCTGTCGCCCGACAGCATTGCCTTTCTTCAGTACACCTCGGGCTCCACGGCCGAGCCGAAGGGCGTCATGGTCAGTCACGCGAACCTTCTGGCCAACGCCGCGCAGAGCCAGGACGCGTATGGATTGCGCGAGGGCGACACCTTCGTCTCGTGGCTCCCGCCGCATCACGACTTTGGCCTGATCGGGGGCATCGTCATGCCGGTGTACGTGGGCGGGCATTGCGTTCAGCTTGCGCCAGCGGCCTTCCTGATGCGCCCCTACCGCTGGCTCAAGGCTGTGTCGGACTACCGCGCGAAGGTCACGGGCGCGCCGAACTTCGCTTACGCCCTGTGCGCCGACAAGGTGACGGAGGCCCAGAAAAAAACACTCGATCTGAGTGGCCTCGAAGTGGCCGTCAACGGCGCGGAGCGTGTGCGCTACGCCACCTTGCGCCGCTTCGGCGAAGCCTTCGCTTCCTGCGGTCTGCGGCCGCAGGCCGTGACTCCGTCGTATGGGCTGGCGGAATCGACCTTGCTGGTGAGTGCCGGCAGGCGTGTCGACGCGTCGTTCGCCGCGCAGCGGGCCGTGAGCCGTCGGGCGCTGTCCTGCGACCGGGTTGAAGATGCGGTCGATGCGCTCGACACGGTCGAACTCGTCGCGGTCGGAAATGTGAGGGATACCGCGAGCGCCGAAGTCCTGATCGTGGACCCCTCGGTGCGAACGGAGCAGCCCGCACGAACGGTGGGCGAAATCTGGGTGCGCAGTCCGTCGGTGGCGGCGGGCTACTGGAACCAGCCCGAACAAAGCGCCGCGGTCTTTCGGGCCAGCGTTGCGGGGCGCGCCGGTGAATACCTGCGCACCGGCGACCTGGGCTTCGTGGACGACGACCACTGTCTCTACGTCGTCGGCCGCCTGAAGGAAGTGATGATCTTCAACGGGGAGAACATCTATCCCCAGGACATCGAAGCCACTGTCGAATCGCTGGACGCCGCGTTGCGCAGCAATGGCTGCGCCGCCTTTTCGCTGGAAGATCAGGGCAGGGCGCGGCTCGTCATCGTTCAGGAAGTGGAGACGCGCGAGAAGCCGGATGTCGACAAGCTGCTGGGGGCGTTGAGGCTTGCGCTGTACGAACGGCACGGCATCGTCGACCTCGCGGCCGTGCTGCTGGTCAAGGCGGGGCAGGTGCCTCGCACGTCGAGCGGCAAGATCCAGCGCGGTCGATGCCGGGACATCTTCCTGGCGGGCGGTTTCCAGGCTCCGTGGTCATGGCGCGAAGGAGACCGCGAGGCTGCGCAGGACGTCGGTACCGCGCCCGCTGATGTCTACCTTGCGCCGCGGACCCAGACCGAAGTCGATCTGGCCCGGTTGTGGGAATCGCTGCTTGGCGTGGAGGGCGTCTCGGCGTCCGCCGATTTTTTCTCGCTGGGCGGGCACTCGCTGCTGGCGGGGCAGATCGTTGCGCAAGCGAGCGAAATGTTCGGTGTCGACATCTCGTTGCAGGCCCTGTTCGAGGCGCGAACGCTCAGTGGCCTGGCGGCGCGGATCGATGCCTTGCTGGCGCAGAAGGCAGACGGCGCCGACGCGGCAGACGCGCCGTCGCTCGTGGCGCTTTCGCGCGCCACCGCGCCGTTGTCTTTTGCCCAGCAGCGGCTGTGGTTCCTGGACCAGTTCGAGCCCGGCAGCGCGCGCTACAGCATTGCGGGCGCCGTGAAGCTGCGAGGGCGGCTCGATCGAGAGGCGCTGGCGTGGTCGCTCAACGAAGTGGTGCGGCGGCACGACGCGTTGCGCACGGTCTTTCGGAGTGCGGATGGGCAAGCCGAACAGGTGATCCTGGCGCATCTGGTGCTTGCGTTGCCGGTGCAGGATCTCAGCGAGATCGACGCGTCGCAGCGCGCGCTGGCCGAAGCGAAAACCCCCTTCGATCTCGATCGGGGCCCGCTGATGCGAGTGCAGCTGCTGAAGCTTCGGCCCGAAGCGCATGTGTTGCTGTTGACCCTGCACCATATCGTGGCCGACGGATGGTCGATGGGGGTGTTGGTGCGCGAGGTGTCGGCGCTGTACGCGAGCCGGATCGAGGGTCGCGATTCGCCGCTGGCACCGCTGCCCATCCAGTACGCCGACTACGCATGCTGGCAGCGGCAATGGCTGCAGGGCGAGGTGCTGCACAAGCAGCTGGACTATTGGACGCAGCAGCTCGCGGGCGCCCCTGGCTTGCTGACACTGCCCACAGACAGGCCACGCCCGCTCGTGCAGCGCCATCGCGGTGCGCGCCACGACTGGCACATCGCGCCGGCACTTGCGCAACAACTCAAGGCCTTCGCGCGCAGCCGGAAAGCCACTTTGTTCATGGCACTGGCGGCGGGTTTCGCCACGCTGTTGTCGCGCTACGCGGGGCAAGACGAAGTCAGCCTGGGCACGGCGGTGGCCAATCGCAGTCGCAGTCAGACCGAAGGACTCATCGGCTTCTTTGCCAACACGCTGGTGCTGCGCATCGCACAGCAAAAGGGCGACAGCTTCGAGACACTGCTCGAACGCGTGAAGCAAACCGCGATCGCGGCCTATGCGCACCAGGACTTGCCCTTCGAGCGGTTGGTGGAGGCACTGAAGCCCGAGCGCCACGGCGGCCATGCACCGCTGTTCCAGGCGATGCTGGTGCTGCAGAACACACCCTCGGTGCAGGCGCGACTGCCGGGCTTGATCTTGGAAGAAGTGGTGGTGGACAACGGCACGTCCAAGTTCGATCTCACGCTCGACATCGTGGACACGGGAGAAGGCGAGGGACTGAAGGCCACGCTGGAATACGACAGTGATCTGTTCGAGGCGCGCAGCATGGCGCAGCTGGCGCGTCACTTCGAGCAGTTGATGCAAGAGATGGTGGCTGCACCGAAGGTACCGTTGATGGCGCTGCCGCTGCTGTCGGTCCAGGAGCGCCAACGCATTCTTGTGGACTGGAACGCCACGGCCGCGCCGTACGAAAAGGAACGCACGATCGCGCAATGGTTCGAACAACAGGCCGCCCGCACACCGGATGCGGTCGCGTTGATGTTCGAAGAACAGGCATTGAGCTACCGCGAGCTCGATGCACGTGCCAACCAACTCGCCCATTACCTGCACGCGCAAGGCGTGGGCCCCGAGGTGCTGGTCGGGCTTTGTGTGGGCCGCGGCCTGGAGATGGT
>NZ_JBFUHN010000092.1:0-24132 GCF_056402375.1 Variovorax sp. P4_B10
CTCGGGGATCAGCCCCTCTGCGGCCTGCGCACGCGCGAGGGCCGCTTCGAAACGCAGCATCGCGTCGACGAACGCACGGTCGCTGAACGCGCCCAGCGTTTCGGAGGTGGAAAGAAAGCCTTCGAAAATGCTCATGCGGTGACCTGTGTGCTCATCAGTATTTCAGTTGGGCCACGGCACGCAGTTCCTCGGGGGAGGCTGTGCCGAATCCGAAGAACTCGAGGTAGGCCGGGATCATCTCGAAGAGCATGTCGGTGCCGACCTGCACCGCGCAGCCCTTGGCCTTGGCGGCCTGCAGCAGCGGCGTGTATTCGGACTTCATGACGACCTCGCCGACGAAGGTTCTCGGATCGATGCGGTCCACGTCGAAGGGCAGCGGATCGCCTTCCTTCATGCCGAGCGGCGTGGCGTTGACCACGACGTCGAAGCCGGCCGGGTCCTTGGAGCCCGTGGCCACCTTCATCTGCGGATAGTGCTCGCGCAGCCGCGCAGCGAGGGCCTGTGCCGATGCATCGCTCATGTCGAACAGCATCAGCTCGGCCGCACCGGCCGCCGCGATCGATGCCGCGATGGCCGAACCCACGCCGCCCGTACCCGACACCAGAACCCGCGTGCCCTTGAAGAGCCGGCCCTTGCGCTCCACGCCGCGCACGAAGCCCGCGCCGTCGAACTGGTCGCCCAGCAGCGTGCCATCGGGCCGCTTGAGCACGGCATTGCAGGCGCCGGCGACACGCGCGGTGGGTGTGACCTCGTCCACCAGCCCCATCGTCGTGACCTTGTGCGGCATGGTGACCAGCGCGCCGCGGAGATTGCTGAACTTGAAGATCTGCGCCAGCGAGACCGCATAGTCCTCGGGCTTCACGCCCATCGGCACCACCACCGCATCGATGCCCTGCTTGTCGAACCAGGGGTTGTAGATCATCGGCGCCTTGAAGGCCTCGGTGGGGTAGCCGATGTGGGCGATGAGCGTTGTCTTGCCGGAAATCATGAAGGTCGTTTCGTTGAGAGGATGAGGCGTCAGGCCACGCTGGACGAGTGATAGCGCAAGGGGTTCGCGATCTCGGCATGCATGGCCGGCGGATAGATGATTTCGCGCAGGAAGTTCGCATCGGCCTGCAGCGCCTCGGCCGCGTCGAGGTGGCCGAAGTAGCGCAGGTAGTGCGGCATCTGCTGGATCAGCATCTCGAAGCCGGCCTGTGCGTTGAGCCCGCGCGCACGCGCCGCCTGCACCAGCGGCGTGGGCTGGTTGCGCAGCAGGATGTCGAACAGCGCCGCGTGGCGTTCCATGCGCGACACGTCCACCGGCAGTGCATCGCCCTCGACCAGCCCGAGCGGCGTGGCGTTGATCACGAGGTCGTAGCCCTCGGGCGCATTGCTTTCGACCGCGACCACGGTGGCATCGAAGAAGGCATTGAGCTTGGCGGCCACGCCCGCCGCCTTGCCGGCTGCCGTGTCGTGAAAGGCGATGTGCTCCGCACCGTTCACCGTGCCGCCCTCGGCCAGCGCCACGCCGATGGCCGCGGCGCTCACGCCCGCGCCGAGGATCAGCACGCGCTTGCCGCGGAAGGGAACGTTGCAGTGGTCGAGCGCACCGATCAGGCCCTCGCCGTCGAACAGGTCGCCCTCGAGCTGGTCGCCCTCGGTGCGGCGCACCACGTTGACCGAGCCCGCCACCCGGCCGAACAGGCCGCAGCCGTCGAGCAGGTCGACCACCAGCGGCTTGTGCGGCGGCGCGATCACCATGCCGCGCACGTTGCGCGCCAGGAAGGCCGACTTGAAGAACACCGCGAAGTCGCGCACCGGCACCTGCATCGGCAGCAGCACCGCATCGATGCCGAAGCGCTCGAAGGCCGCATTGAACATGCGCGGCAACCGCACATTGCGAACCGGGTCGCCCGGGATCAGGTAAGCCTGGGTGCTGCCGCTGATGGAATGGCTCATGTGCTTGCTTCCGTTCGTCAATCGCTCTTTGAGAGGCCGGATGCTGAGCTTTATAGTCCCTTCGATCGAAGCTTGCAGCGCTCCAAGCTTTCAAACGTTCGATAATCGATCTTTAAAAATCGACAATCGTTCAAACCAAGGGTTTTCACCCTCATCGAATGCAGCTTCCCGGCCATCCACCGAAGGCACACTTCCGACCATGAGCAAGGACGACTCGACCCCACCCGCAGGCCTGGACAAGCGCGACTGGATTGCCGGCCTGGAACGCGGGGTGAGCATCATCGAGGCCTTCGATGACGCCAACCCGCGCCTCACCGCCAGCCAGGCCGGCCAGCGCACGGGCATGACGCGCACCGCGGCCCGGCGCTACCTGCTGACGCTGCAGCACATGGGCTACGTGGCCAGCGACGGCAAGCTGTTCTGGCTCACGCCGCGGGTGCTGCGCCTGGGCCGCTCCTACCTGGAATCGGCCCGCCTGCCGCGCGTGGTGCAGCCCTTCCTGCAGCGCGTGGCGGCCGGCACCAACGAGATCGCCTACCTCAGCGTGATGGACGGCGACGAGGTGGTCTACATCGCGCGCAACGGTCCCAACCGCAGCATGAGCACCGGCTATGTGCTGGGCGCGCGCGTGCCGGCGCAGGTCACCGCTTCGGGCATGCTGATGGTCGCGCTGCGCAGCGACGCGGAGCTGGCCGACTGGCTCGCCACGCGGCAGCTGCAGGTGTTCACCTCGCACACCATCGCGAGCATGGAGCGCATGAAGCTCGAGCTGGCCCGCATCCGCGCCCAGGGCTGGGCGCTGTCGGAGCAGCAGCTCGACCTCAACTCGCGCGGCATCGCGGTGCCGCTGCGCGACCGGCATGGCACGCTGGTGGGGGCGCTCAACATCACGATGCCGATGGGGCACGAAAGCTCCGAGGACGCGGTGGCGCGTGTGCTGCCGGTCTTGCGCGAAACCGCGCAGGCGATGCGCAACCTGATCTGACTGACAGCTTTCCGACAGCATCCGTCGGGCAGGATGCGGGCTTTCCCAAACAAGCGATGGAGACAAGCACCATGTTCGACGACTTCCTGAACGATCCGCAGCCCACGCGCCGCCAATGGCTGCAGGGCGGCAGCGCACTCGCCCTCGGCGGCCTGCTCCCCTCGCTGGCCTCGGCACAATCCGGCTGGCCCAGCAAGTCGATCCGCTTCGTCGTGCCTTTCGCACCGGGCGGCAGTTCGGAGATCGTCGCGCGCTCCACGGCCGCCGAGCTTTCGCGCACGCTGGGCCAGAGCGTCTTCGTCGACAACAAGCCGGGCGCGGCCGGCAACATCGCGATGAGCGAGGTGGCGCGCAGCACCGACCAGCACACGCTGATCCTCGGGCACATCGGCACGCTGGCGGTCAACCCGTACATCTTCGCCAAGCTGCCCTACGACGCGAACAAGGACTTCAAGCCGGTGAGCCTGCTGGCCAAGGTGCCGAGCCTCTACGTGGTGCACCCCGACGTGCCGGCGAAGAACCTCAAGGAGTTCATCGCCTATGCCAAGTCGAAGCCGGGCAAGCTGAGCTACGGCTCCGCGGGCAACGGCAGCGCGGGCCACCTGGCCTTCGAGTACCTGAAGATGACCGCGGAGGTGTTCATGCTGCATGTGCCCTACCGCGGCACGGGTCCGATGGTGACCGACCTGCTCTCCGGCCGCCTCGACGCGTCGGCCATCGGCGCCGCGGCGATCATTCCCTTCATCAAGGCCGGCAAGGTGCGCTGCATCGCCACCGGCTCGGCCAAACGGCTGCCGCAGCTGCCCGACGTGGCCACCGTGGCCGAGCAAGGCTTCCCGGGCTTCGAGATGACGCAGTGGTACGGGATGCTCGCGCCGGCCAACATCGAGCCGGCGAACCTGGCCAAGCTCTCGGCCGAGACGATGAAGGCGGTGAAGTCGCCCGAATCGATGCAGCGGCTGACCGGCGACGCGGCCGAGGCCATCGGCGGCACGCCCGAGCAGTTCACCCAATTCATTGCGGCCGAGCAGGCACGCTGGCAGAAGGTGATCGCCCGGGCAAACATCAAGCCTGATTGAGCGTTCCAGGCCCTAGCATCGCGCCATGCGCATCCTGCTGGCCGAAGACGAACACACCCTGGGCACCTGGCTCTGCAAGGCGCTGGAGCATGCGGGCATCCAGGTCGAATGGGTGGACGACGGCCGGCTCGCGGACCGGGCGCTGCAGCAGCGCGACCACGATGCGCTGGTGCTCGACCTGGGCCTGCCGGGAATGGACGGCCACACGGTGCTGCAGCGGCTGCGCGAACGCGACCAGCGGCTGCCGGCGCYGATCCTCACGGCGCGCGACTCGTTGAACGAGCGCGTTGCCTCGCTCAACGCGGGCGCCGACGACTTTCTTGCCAAGCCCTTCGCGCTGGCCGAACTCGAGGCGCGGCTGCATGCGCTGGTGCGGCGTGCGCGGGGCGTCGAGCATCCGCGCCTCGCCTGCGGCCCGCTGGTGTACGACGGCGCGCGCCGGCAGTTCGTGCTGAACGGCGAAGCGCTGGCGCTGTCGCCGCGCGAGTTGGCGGTGCTGCGCGTGCTGGTGCAGCGCAGCGGCGAGCCTCTGTCGAAGCAGCAGATTCTCGAGCGGGTGTTTTCCGATGACGAAGAGGTGCACCCCGAGGCGGTCGAGGTGTTCGTCTACCGGCTGCGCAAACGGCTCGACGGCAGCGGCGTTCGCATCGTCACGCTGCGCGGGCTCGGCTATGTGCTGGAAGCGGACTGAGTGAGCGTTGTGCAACGACTGGCAGATCGGCTGAGACGTGCCAGCCTGTGGCAGCGCCTCGCGCTGCTGCTGTTCCCCGCCCTGCTCGCGGTGACCGGCATCGAACTGTGGATGACGCGGCACGACGCGCTGGCCGCGGCCAACGCGGCCTACGACCGCTCGCTGCTGGGCGCGCTCAAATCCATCGATGCCAACATCTCGACCGCCTCGGGCGGCCTCTCGGTCGAGCTGCCGTACACGATGTTCGAGTTCTTCGAGCTCACGGCGAGCGGCCAGGTCTTCTTTCGCGTGGCGACCTCCGACGGGCTGGTCGAACTCGGCAGCGCCGACCTGCCCGCGCCGCCCGCCGAGCTGGCCATGGGCGTGCCGGCCTTCTACGACGCGACCTACTTCGGCGAAGCCGTGCGGCTTGCCGCCTACCGGCGTGACCTCGACCGCGCACCAGTTGGCAGCACCGGCCGCAGCGTGCTGATCCAGGTGGGCGAGAGCACGCGCTCGCGGCAGGAATTCAGCGCGCGTTTCGTGCGCAGCGCCGCGCTGCGCGACGGGCTGGTGCTGGCGATGCTGCTGTGCGGCACGGCCATCGCGCTCGCGGCGGCGCTGCGGCCGTTGTCGCGGCTGGCGCGCGAGGTGCAGGCCCGCACGCCCGACGACCTGACGCGCATCGCCGAGACCGACCTGCCGGCCGAAGTGCGCCCGCTGGTGGCGGCAGTCAACCAGCAGATGTCGCGCACGCAGGACCTGGTGACGCAGCAGCGGCAGTTTCTCGACGACGCCTCGCACCAGCTGCGCACCCACCTGACCACGCTGCAGATGCAGGCCGACTACGCGCGGCGCGAGCAGGACCCGTCGCAGGTGCAGGCCGCGCTCGATGCGCTCGCGACCGAAATCGGCCGCGCGACACGCAGCGCGCAACAGCTGCTCGCCTTGGGCCGCAGCGACACCGTGGCGGTCGAGCCCGCCGAGTTCGACCTGGCGGCGCTGCTGCGCGAAGTGGCCGTCGACCTGCTGCCGCTGGCGCGCGCCAAGCGCATCGACCTGGGCATCCATGCGCCGGCACCGGCGTTCTTCGCGGTCGCGGACCGCGGGCTCCTGCGCGAGGCGCTGGGCAACCTGGTGGCGAACGCCATCGCCTACACCCCCGCCGAGGGAACGATCACGCTCTTTGCAGCGGGCGACGCAGCCGGGTGGAGCCTCAACGTCGAGGACGACGGCCCCGGCCTGGCCGAAGAAGAACGCGCCGCGCTGGGCCAGCGCTTTCGCCGCGGCGCGCGCGCCGGCAAGGGTGGCTTCGGCTTGGGGCTGGCCATTGCGCGCTCCATCGCGCAGCGGCACCGGGGTGAGCTGCGGCTCGAATCCCGCGAAGCAGGCACGGGCCTGCATGCGATCATCTGGTGGCCCCGGCCGGCCGTCGGCTAGCCGCTACAGCCCATGCCGTTCCCCACCGCCACCCGCCGCCATGCGCTTCGCGCGCTGTCGGCATTGCTGCTGCCCGCAAGCCTTCGCGCCGCTGCAGCATCCACCGGCGATCCGTCCGAAGCAGCGGCGGACTGCATCATTCCCGCCA
The DNA here is from genome assembly GCF_056402375.1 of Variovorax sp. P4_B10. Classification (NCBI taxonomy): domain Bacteria; kingdom Pseudomonadati; phylum Pseudomonadota; class Betaproteobacteria; order Burkholderiales; family Comamonadaceae; genus Variovorax; species Variovorax sp. P4_B10. The sequence continues at coordinate 6,264 of NZ_JBFUHN010000092.1, forward strand.
AGGCGGGCGGCGGCTTCGACCTCACCTGCGCCCTCGCGCGCGACGCATTGCAGGCGGTGCGCCCGGCACGCCCGCCGCTCGGCCAGCGCTACCTGCCGGGCGGCATCGGTGCCGTGGCCTTCGACCGCATCGCCACCGGGCGGCTCGGCGGGCCGGGCACGTTGGTGGCGTTCTCGAGCGGCTCGTTGCTCAACCTTGCACAGGGCCGCTTCGGGCCTCATTCGCCTTCGGCGGTGCGCTGGATCGCCACGCTCGGCACCGACTACGGCGTGATCGCCGTGCACCGCGAATCGCCCTACAGGCAGTTGCAGGACCTGATCGCAGCCCTGCGGCAGGAACCCTCGCGCGTGGCCTTCGGCGCGGGCGGCACGGTCGGCAGCCAGGACTGGGTGAAGGCTGCGCTGCTGGTGCGCGCCGCGGGGCGCGACCACAAGGCGATGCGCTTCGTGTCCTTCGAAGGCGGCGGCGACGCGCTCGGCGCGCTGCAGGGCAAGCACGTCGACGTGTTCCCCGGCGATGCGGCCGAGGCCTTGCAGGCCATCGCGGGCGGCGCGGCGGTGCGGCTGCTGGCCGTGCTGTCGGAGGCGAGGCTGGGCGGCGCGCTCACCGGCGTGCCGACCGCGCGGGAGCAAGGCGTGGACATCGTCTGGCCGACCGTGCGCGGCCTGTACCTCAGCGCCAGCGTGCCCGAGGCGGCTGTGCGCGCATGGACCGCCGCATTCGCGGACGCCACGGCAGCGCCCGGTTACGCGGCGCTGCGCGAACGGCACAGGCTTTATCCTTTCGCGCTGACCGGCACCGCGCTCGACGACTACGTGCAGGCCCGCATCAAGACCTACCAGGCGCTCGCGGACGAACTCGGCTTGCGCCGCTGGAAGCCCTGAGCCCACGAAGCATCTCCATGACCGAAGACGACATCACCCAACACATCATCGACTCGCTCGGCGGCGGCCATTTCGAAGTGGCCGACGACAACACCTTCTTCTTTCATGGTGCGGACAACAAGTTTCCCTTCGCTACCATCGTCACGAAAGACAACGCGTTCGACAGCGCCTCGAACCTCGACCGCCCCGGTGTCTTTCGCCTCAACGTGGGCGTCGGCAAGGAGACCTTCCGCGCGCTGTTCGGCGAGCAGGCGCCGGCAAACGTCGACTTCACGGCGCTCGACAAACTGATGCAGCATCCGGTGTACGCAAAGATGTATTGGGTCAGCGTGATCAACCCGGGCGACAAGACCTTCGAGACCGTGAAGCCGCTGATCGCCGAAGCCCGCGGCCTCGCGGCTGCGAGAGACAAGAGCAAGTAACCCGGCGGCTGCCTGATCGGGGCGCGCTCACGCCGATGGGCGGGACAGCGCTGCCAACTTCTTCTTCGCGCTTTGCAAGAGGCCGGTCCTTTCGACGGGCAGTTGGGCCTTCGTATCCCCGAGCGCGACGATCTCCAGCGCGGAGGGCGCCGCAAGCTTCGACGCGAGCGGGTCGCGCGGCGTCAGGCTGTCGAACCTGGCGTTCGAGATGACGTGCATCTTCAGGTGACGGTGGATGTTCTTCGACAGTTTCTGACAGGCGACCGTCATGGCGGCCTCGTCGGGCGTCAGCTGGCCGTGCACGACGAGGAGCTCCACGGTGCCGTCGTTGTCCTCTCCCAGGACGAAGGCGCGCAAGACCGAATCCTTGAACTTGGCGCGCAGCATCGAGCGCACCGGTTCGGCGGCGGCGAACGACTTCAGCGCGATGCTGCGCAGTTCGTCGTGGAAGAGGAACGCGCGATCGATCAAGACGGTATCGGCCTCGTCTGCCTTCGGCTTTTGCCGCTTCAGGATGCCGCTGCCGACCAGGTGCTCCAAGGTGCGTTTCACATCGGCGGGATCGAGCTTCGAACGCTGGGCCAGCTCGCTGGAAGAAAACGGTTGGTCGGGCGCCGCGTAGGCGACCATCAAGAGCTTTTGCACCTCGGGGGCGAAAAGGAAATCTGCGGCACTCATTTTTTCCCGGTTCTCGACAAGGGGATCGCATTATCGAGACACCTGCCCCCAAGGCGCGGTTTTATCCGCGGCGTTTTCGAGACGGATTCCGTCACGACGCATGGCGCAGGCCTACAGCGATGCCCGGCGCCTGACATCAAGAATGACTGAACACCAACCAGGAGCTTCGGCCATGAGCCTGGAACAGACGATCGACAAGTTCAAGCAAGTGGATGCCGCGCGCGCCGACTACCCCGGCGAGCACCTCGTCGTGCTCGGCGCCGGCGTGCTGCTTCTGCTGGCGGCGGGCCGCAGCCGGTCGTTCCTCATGCGCATCGTCGCCGGCGCGGCTGGCGGCGCGCTGATCGCGCGGGCTGCGAGCGGCACCGGTGGCATCGCGAAGCTCGCCGGGACATTGCAAGCCGGAGGCTGGGCATGGCCGCGGCGCTGAAGTCGCAGGCCGCCGCGCCCCGATCCAGTTCCGGCTCCGGCTCCGGCTCCGAACGGTACTGGGCGCCGTGCCTCGCCGTGGCGCTGCTGGCGACGTTTCTCTTCTATGTGGCATTGAATGACCTCGTGCACGAGAGCGCGGCGCGCGCGCCCGCCTTGCCATCTGCGGTCATGCCAGCCTACGTCGAGGCCACAGGTGCGGCGACACGCGCGTCCGAAGAACCAGCCCCGCCGACGCCCCATCGCGCGCCGCTGGCGAACGCAAGCCTGGAGGCCCCGGCGATCGCCCCCGTGGCTGCCCTCGCAGAGCCGCCCGCAAAGGCCGCGCCAGCCTTCGTCGAGGTGCAGAAGTGCGTCATGCCCGAAGGCGATGCCGTCTATTCCGATGGGCCTTGCCCCGAGGGCGCAAGCGCGAGCACGCTGCGATTGCCGCGCAACCTGCACGCAGCGGCGAGGCCGTGAGCGCCTGAAGCCGGCCGGCGCACCCGGGTGGCCTCTCAGGCCGCCTTCAGGAACACGTCGTGGTCCGGCGCGAAATTGGCGTGCAGCGGCAGCATTGCGCCGCCGAGCGCACAGGCCTGCGCACCCACCCTGCCGCCATGCAGTTGCGGCGGCCACAGGCCTTCCCAGTTGCACCGGGCCAGCGCGGCACGGGTCTGCTCGAGCAAGGCTTGCAGCAGCGAGCGCGACATGGAGCCGTCCATCACCACGTCGGCGAGATCGAGCACCGCCGTGCTGCTGACGATGGCGTGCGCGAGCGCCAGCGATGCGGAGCCGAGCCAGGCCTGCGTCGCGGCGGCAAACGGCGCCTGCAGGGCGCGGTCGTCGTAGGCGGCGGTGGGGTCGAGCCCCTCGCCTTGCAGGCGCTGCTCCAATTCCCACAGCGAGGCCTCGGCCATCACCTGCGGCGGCAGTGCCGCACCCCGGCCCGCCTGCGCCGGCTGCATCGGCAGCGAAGCCAGCGCGCCCGCATTGCCGTGCGCGCCGGTGTGCAGGTGCGAATCGATGACCAGCCCGCCGCCCACGAAGGTGTCGACGAAGATGTAGAGAAAGCTCTTGAGGTCGTGGCCGCGCCCGCCGACCAGTTCGGCCACGCAGGCCGCCACCGTGTCGCGCGCGAAGCTCACCGGCACATCGGTGCGCGCCTTCACCTCGACCAGCAGGTTCATCTGGTTCCAGAGATCCGACTGCGCCTTCGACAAACCCAGCGTACGGTGCCAGCCGCCCAGCAGGAACGGCGCGGCCAGACCGGCGCCGACATTGCGCGCGGCCAGCGGCCCCAGTCCGTCGCGCAGCCGGTGAATATGTTGCGCAATCGCGGGCAGCAAGGTGTCCGCATCCGGAAAGTCGTAGCTGATGGCATGGCGCTCACGCACCTGTGCCGTGAAGTCGATCAGCAGCCATTCGGCACCGCGCCGGCCCACCTTGATGCCGATCGCAAAGGCGCCGTCCGGGTTGAGCGCCAGCGGCACCGAGGGCTGCCCGATGCGGCCGCGCACCCGGCTCTGCTTCACGATCAGCTGGTCTTCCTCGAGCCGCGCGGTGATGAGCCCGATGGTCTGCGCACTCAGCCCGGTGAGCCGCGCGAGCTCGGCCTTGGGCAGGCTGGTGTGAACGCGCAATGCCTGCAGCACCACGCGCTCGTTGAACTGGCGCATGCCGACCTGGTTGGAGCCACGCGGGCGCAACAGGTCGGGCGAGCGCGCAGCGGCTTCTGCATCAGGCATGCGCCTCCGCGGGCAGCTGGTCGGCGGTCATGGCACCGGTCATCACGGCCACCGTGTCGCTCATGCTGATCTTCTTGGGGTTGAGCACGGCCGCGCGCTTGCCCAGGCGTGCCACGTGGATGCGGTCGGCCACCTCGAACACGTGCGGCATGTTGTGGCTGATGAGCACCACGGGCAGGCCGCGATCGCGCACGCGGCGGATCAGCTCGAGCACCATGTTGCCCTCCTTCACGCCCAGCGCCGCGGTCGGCTCGTCCATGATGACCACGTGCCGCGCGAAGGCCGCGCTGCGCGCCACCGCCACGCACTGGCGTTGGCCGCCCGAGAGCGTTTCCACCGCCTGCGTCATCGACTGGATGCCGACCTTCAGGTCTGCCATGCGCGCGCTGCTCTCCAGCCGCATCTTCTTCTTGTCCAGCATTCGCAGCACATTGCCCAGGAAGCCCGGGCGGCGCAGCTCACGGCCGAGAAAGAGGTTCTCGTAGATGGTCATGGCGGGTGCCACGGCCAGGTCCTGGTAGACCGTCTCGATGCCGGCGCGGCGCGCATCGAGCGGGTTGCGAAAGTGCACTGGCGCACCGTCGAGCAGGATCTCGCCCTCGTCGGGAATGGTGGCGCCCGACAGCGCCTTGATCAGCGAGGACTTGCCCGCGCCGTTGTCGCCGATCACCGCGAGGATTTCTCCTTCGCGCAGCTCGAAGTCGACGCCGTCGAGCGCCGTGACGTGGCCGTAGCGCTTCACCAGGCCCTTGGCCTGCATGACGATCTTGGGGTTGGCAACGACGTTCATCAGCGGGCTCCCCGGCGCGACAGCTGGTCTGCCGCCACCGCCAAAATCACCAGTACGCCGGTCACCAGCACCTGGTAGATCGACGACACGCCCATCAGCGTGAGGCCGTTGCGGAACACGCCCACGATCAGCACGCCGATCAGCGAGCCCAGCACGACGCCACGGCCGCCGAACAGGCTGGTGCCGCCGAGCACCACGGCCGTGATGGCGTCGAGGTTCTCGGTCTGGCCCGCGTTGGGGTCGCCCACGCCGGTGCGCGCCACCGACAGCAGCGACGCGATGCCGTAGAGCACGCCCGCCGCCACGTACACGCCAAGCAGCACGCGCTGCGTGGGAATGCCGACCAGCCGCGTGGCCTCGGCGTTGTTGCCCACCGCATAGATGTGCCGGCCCGCGCCCGTCTCGCGCAGCACGAACCACGTGAACGCATAGAGCACCACCATCAGCACCGAGCCCCACGCCACCTCGGCGTTGCCGATGGCGAACGTGGTGCCCAGCCCCGTGAGGCCGGCGGGCAGGTCGGTGATGGTCTGCGACGACGAGTACAGCTGCGTGATCGCGAACGCGATGTTCAGCGTGCCCAGCGTCACGATGAAAGGCGGCAGCTTGATGCGCGTGACCAGCAGGCCGTTGAGGAGGCCGAACAGCGTGGTCACGCCGATGCCGCACAGGATGGCCACCGGCACCGGCAGCCCGAGCTCGGTCGCGAACTTGCTCATGATGATGCTGCCCAGCGCCATCACCATGCCGCACGACAGGTCGATGCCCGCCGTGAGGATGATCAGCGTCTGGCCGATGGCGATCACGCCGACCACCATCACCTGCTGCAGGATCAGCGAGAGGTTGCCGCCCGTGAGAAAGCGGTCGGACTGGGTCGCAAAGAAGATGCATGCGCCAAGCAGGGCCAGCCACGGCCCCAGGGCGCCCCACGGAATGTGGTGCGTCGGAGATTTCGCCATCAAAACGCTCCGGTGCCTACTTCTTGCCCCAGCACAGCTCGGCGCCGGTCTTGGTGTCCTTGCTGTCGACGCCCGGCACGCTCTTGCCGGCAATCAGGGTCACGCCGGTGTCGACGTAGCCCGAGGCCTTCTTGCCCGTCTTGGCGAATTCCACGCCCGCGGCCACGCCCATGGCGGCCATCTTGAGCGGGTACTGCTGCGAGGTCGCGGCGATCACGCCGGCCGCGGTGTCCTTGATGCCCTGGCAGCCGCCGTCGACCGAGACGATCATCACGCCCTTCTCCTTGCCGGCGCGCTTGAGCGCGTTGTAGGCACCGGCCGCGGCGGGTTCGTTGATGGTGTAGACCAGGTTCACGTCGGGGGCCTTCTGCAGGCAGTTTTCCATCGCCGTCTGCGCCTTGGCCTGGTCGCCGAAGCTGTCGGCCATGCAGGCGATCTCCGGCGTCTTCGACAGTTCGTTCGACTTGGCGTCGTTGGCCGCGAGCCCGAAGCCCTTCATGAAGCCGTTGTGGCGCTGCGCGCCCACCGGGTGGCCCGGCAGCAGGTCGAGCGCAACGATCTTGGGCGTCTTGCCCGCCATCGCGGCCTTGGCGTATTCGCCGATCAGCACGCCGGCCGTGTAGTTGTTGGTGGCGAAGAGCGCGTCGGTCGCGTCCGGCGGATCGGCCGGGCTGTCGAGCGCGATCACCATGATGCCCTTGTCGCGCGCCTTCTTGATCGCCGGCACGATCGCCTTGGCGTCGCTCGGCGTGATGAGGATGGTCTTGGCGCCGGCCGCGATCATGTTTTCCATCGCGGTGATCTGGCCCGCGTTGTCGCCGTCGGCCTTGCCCGCGCCGGAGAGCAGCTTGGCGCCGAGCTTCTTGGCCTCTTCTTGCGCGCCTTCCTTCATCTTGACGAAGAAGGGGTTGGTTTCGGTCTTGGTGACGAGGCCGATCACGGGTTCGCCGGCGGCGAAGGCGGTGGATGCGGCGAGCGACAGGGCGGCGAGGGCCAGGGTCGAGCGACGGCTGCGCGAACTGAACATGGGTTGTCTCCTTGGCAGGCGGTAGGCCTGGGTCTTGTTGAACCGGAAGCGTGCCCGCCGAAGCGGGCCCGGCATCCGGACGCAGGGCAACTATGTTTCAGTCGGCCGACTAAATCAAGTGGTTGTAGTTATCGGAAACCCGGAGCCGGAGGCTCGACAGTCCTTCCGGCCGAACTTTTGACTACAGGCTCAGGCGGCAATGCTCGACCTCTTCATCCCGCCTTGCGCGCCGTCAGCCACTGCGCAGGCGCCAGCGCCGCAGCCACCACCCGCACTTCGCCGATGTTGCCGAAGAAGCCGTCGGCGCGGGCCCCGTCCCACGAGCCGCCGCCGACCACCCACGGCGAGGTGGCCGACAGCGTGGCCAGCCCCGGCGCATTGCCGATGTTGCGCAGCACCGGCGCACCTTCGACATACATCGTGGTGTCGTGCGACACCGGGTCGTTGACGATCGCGATGTGCACCCAGCGGTCGGCGATCACCTCGCCGGACCAGTTGGTCTTGGCCGACCGGCTGCCGGCCGTGCTCGGCACCACTTCCCACTGCACCTCGCGCAGGCTCGAGATCGCGAACAGCATGGGCGGCGCTTCGGGGTCACCACCGGTGTAGCCCGCGAGGTCACCGCGTCGGCCGTCGCGCGTCATGATGTTCATCCACGCCTGCTTGTTGCTGGTCCAGCCCTTGTCGATCTTCACGAAAGCCTCGACGGTGTAGCCGTTGTCCAGGGTCTGTGCGTTGATCGGCGCTGCGGTCTCGGTGAGGAAGTAGCTCAGCCGGGGCACGTTCTTGTCGGTGTTCAGGAAGCGCACCGAGCCCGGCGCGGCCGAGAGGTAATGGCGGTCGTCGGCCCACACGATGTCGCCATCCGTCGCGCCCACGATGCCGCCCTGGTTCAGGGTGTCGCGATGCAGCGGGTTGTTGCCCGTGACGTCCGCGATGACGGTGCCCGGCAGCACCGGCTGGTTGGCGGTGCCGCCGAAGAAGCGCCAGTGCGCCAGCGTGTTCGCGACCTTCGGATAGTCGTCCGGATTCGCGGCCGGCCGCTGCGCGGTCACCTCGGGCTCCTTGTAGTTCGCAAGGATCATGGCCCTGGCCTGGTCGACCAGCGAACTGTCGATGGTGGCGCTGCCCGTGCCGAAGCTCTTGTTGAAGCCTGCGAAGCGCTGCGCGAAATCCATCTCGATGGTGAACAGCTCGTTGGGCGTGGTGAGCACCGCCAGGTCGAAGGCGTTCAGCGTGGCGGCCGGCTTCTGCGGCACCCAGGGCGAGAACGACAGCACCTTGATCTGCTTGTGCGTCAGGTCGAATTCGTAGAGGCGCATCAGGCCGTTGCCGCCCTGGTAGGCCATCTGGTAGTCGACCACCATTTCCTCGACCTTGTGGCCGAAGTCGTTGGTCTTCGTGAGGTGCGCGGCGCCGTGGTGATGGCCGTTGAGCGTCATGAAGATCTGGTCGTTGTCGCGGATCAGCTTCTCCCACAGCATCTTGCCGTAGTCGGTCTCGAGCGGGCTCGTGCCGTCGGCGTCGATGTTGAGCAGTTGGTGGTTCACCAGGATCACCGGCAGCGTCGGGTTCTTCGCGATCGCCTGGCGCGCCCAGGCGATGCCGGCGTCCGAGATGCGCCACGACAGCGACAGCACCATGAACTTCTGGCCCTGCGCCTCGAACACGTGGTACTCGTGGAATCCGCTGGTGTCACGTGCGCCGAAGGTGGCCTGGCGCTTCGCGCGCTCGGTGCCGAACCATTGCAGGTAGGGCTCGTTGGCGAGCGTGCGGGTCGCGTCGGTGCCGCTGTTCGGGTCGACGCTGTAGTCCACGTCGTTCAGCACGTCGTGGTTGCCGGCCAGCACGCTGTAGGGCAGCTTCGCGTCTTCGAGCACCTTCATGGCGGCATCGGCCACCTTCCACTGGTCAGGCTTGCCGACCTGGTCGACCACGTCGCCGAGGTGGATGGTGAACGGGATGTTCAGCGCCTTGGCATTGGCTGCGATCCATTTCGTCTGCGCGGCGAAAGGTGCGCTGTCGAAGCGCTTGTCGTACTGGTCGCTCTCGGCGGCGGTGGCGTAGCGCGCATAGAACTGCGTGTCGGGCATCACGGCGAGCGCGAAGCTCGAGATCTTCGCGGCGACCGCCGGCGGGGGCGGCGCAGGCGGCGCCGGGGCGGGCACCGGTGCTGGCGTCGGCAAGGCGCCGAAGCCGGGCGCACCGCCGCCACCGCCACAGGCGGCCAGCAAGGCACCGCTGCTGCCGACGGTCAGCAGGGAGGCGCCGAGCTTGAGGACCTGCCGGCGCGGCGGAGGGGTCGGGCTGGTGGGGGATTCGGCCAGGGAAGGCGCTGGGGGCGTGCGAAGGCCGCGCGAGTCGTCGGAAGCAGACATGTCGATGGGGAGCGTTGGAAAGCGCGCAAGCGTAGGCAGGCGCAATGACGCGGGCATTTAAGGCCCATGACACTTTGGCGCACACGATGCCGGTGCGCCCTTTCGCCGCGAGGTCAGGCCTTGGCCGCGCGCTCCGCCCGTTCGAGCTTCACCACGCGCCATGCGCACAGGCTGCCCGCCACCGCCAGCAAGGCCGCCAGCGCAAACATCGTCCGATAGCCGAATTCCTGCGCGACCGCGCCGCCCAGCAGCACGCCCAGCACCCCGCCGAACCCATAGCCGATCACCGTGAACAGCGCCTGCCCCCGTCCGCGCAGCCGGCCCGGAAAGCGGCGCGACACCACGGCGATGCAGGTTGTGTGGTGGGCCGCGAAGCTCAGCGCATGCAGCCACTGCGCCACGACCAGCGCCGCGATCGAGCCGCCAAGGCCGGCCGTCAGGCCCAGCCGCGCCACGGCGGCGATGCCGCACACCAGCATCCAGCGCGGCATCGGCAGCAGGCCGATGAGCCTGCCCTGAAGGAAGAACCAGACGATCTCGGCCACCACCGACAGCGCCCACAGAAGGCCGATGGTGCTCTTGCCGTAGCCCAGCGAATCGAGGTACAGCGAGAAGAAGGCATAGACCGAGAAATGCGACATCACCTGGAAGAACAGCGATGCGAAGAACCACCGCACCGCCGGGTTGCGCAGCACCGGGCCGATGGGTTCCTTGACGGCATCGTGCGCCGCCACCGGCTCGCGCACGTCGGGCAGCTTCATCGTCGCAATCAGCACGATGGCCAGCGTGCCGCCCGCCCAGGCCGGAAAGTGCTTCATGCCGAAGCGCTCGAACCACGCGCCCGCGACGAACACCGTGAGCAGGAAGCCGGCCGAGCCGCAGAGCCGGATGCGCCCATAGCGCCCCCAGTCGCCGGCCACCAGCTGCGCCATGGCGGCCTCGGTGAGCGACATCATCGAGCTGGTGTGGGTGAACATCACGAGCAGCACCAGCGCAAGCCACCAGGCGCCGCCGTGCCACCAGAGCCCGAAGGAGCTGACCAGCGCCACCGCCGCGCTGAAGCGCAGCAGCTTGACGCGCTGCCCCGTGTGGTCGCTCAGCGCCCCCCACGCATAAGGCGCGAACACCCGCGTGATCGACTGCACCGAGGCCAGCAGGCTGATCGTGAAGATCGGCAGCCCCAGGTCCTTGAGCCACAGCGGCAGGTAAGGATTGAAGAAGCCGATGTGCGCGAAATAGCTGGCCGACAGACCAGCGAACGCCAGCAGGTGGCCGCGTCCGGCGGCCACTGGTGGCGGGGCGGGCACTAGAGGAAAGACGCCTGGGGCGGCGAGGCTTCGGTGTTTTCGGCCTGCGTTCTTTGCTGTTGCTGCACGTCGCCGCACTGCGCGCGGTTGCGCAGCACATGCTCCATCACCACCAGCGCGAGCATGGCCTCGGCAATGGGCGTCGCGCGGATGCCGACGCAGGGGTCGTGGCGGCCCTTGGTGACGACCTCGACGGGGTTGTTGTGGATGTCGATGGACTGGCGCGGGCTGATGATCGAGCTGGTGGGCTTGATCGCGATGCTCACCTCGAGGTCCTGCCCCGAGCTGATGCCGCCGAGGATGCCGCCCGCGTTGTTGGTGACGAAGCCTGTCGGCGTGATCGAGTCGCCGTGCGTGGTGCCGCGCTGCGTGACGCTGTCGAAGCCGGCGCCGATCTCGACCGCCTTCACCGCATTGATGCCCATCATCGCGTAGGCGATTTCTGCATCGAGCTTGTCGAACAGCGGCTCGCCGAGGCCGATGGGCACGTTGGTGGCCGTGACGCGGATGCGCGCGCCGCACGAGTCGCCGGCCTTGCGGAGGCGGTCCATGTAGGCCTCGAGTTCGCTCACGTCGGCGATGGGGGCGAAGAAGGGGTTGTGGGGCACGTGGTCCCAGCTCTCGAAGGGAATGGCGATTTCGCCGATCTGCGTCATGCAGCCGCGGAACGCCATGCCGTATTGCTCGGCCAGCCACTTCTTGGCGACCGCGCCGGCCGCGACCATGGGCGCCGTCAGCCGCGCCGACGAACGCCCGCCGCCGCGCGGGTCGCGGATGCCGTACTTCTTCCAGTAGGTGAAGTCGGCATGGCCGGGGCGGAACTGCTGGGCGATCTGCCCGTAGTCTTTGCTGCGCTGGTCGGTGTTCTGGATCAGCAGCGCGATCGGGGTGCCGGTGGTCTTGCCTTCGTAGACGCCGGAGAGGATCTGCACCGCGTCGGGCTCCTTGCGCTGGGTGACGTGTCGGCTGGTGCCGGGGCGCCGGCGGTCGAGATCGCCCTGGATGTCGGCCTCGCTGAGTTCCATGCCCGGGGGGCAGCCGTCGATGACGCAGCCGATGGCCGGGCCATGCGACTCGCCGAAATTGGTGACCGCGAAGAGAGTTCCGAAGGTGTTGCCGCTCATGACCGGGATTATCCCTACAAAGCGGCGGCCACTCAGTCCGTCGTGTTTTCCATGCGCCTGTTCAGCACGCCCAGTACCCGTCAGATCGCAGGCAACTCGAATGCGTGAAGAATTTGGCAACAGGGCCACAGTCTTATGTTCGGTAGCCTATTACACGACCTGCTGAGGCTGCCCCGCCTTGTATAAGCATTTCCTTATTAAAAGGGAGATGGCGCAGGATATGAGCAAAAGCAAGGTATTTTTTGCGTTGGTGATACTTCTAGGGGTCTTGGCAGGTGGCTGGTTCCTCTCCAATTACCTTGTTCTGCTCATCCTCGATCTGCGAAATGCACCGCTCACCTGGAACACGTGGTGGCAATATATTCAGGCGACAGACCTGCCGCAGTACGCACCCTACGCTATCAAGATCAAGCTCAGCGGCGCCATAGGCTTCGGCGTACCACTGTTGGGCTGGGCCGCATTGCTCATCCCACTCTTTCGAGCCAAGGCCGAATCCCTGCATGGCGACGCCAGCTTCGCCGAACTTTCCGATCTCAAGAAAGCCGGCCTGCTCAAGCAGACCCCGCAAAGCATCCTCATCGGCAAGTACAAGGGCCAGTACCTGTGGCTGGGCGGCGCGCAGCACGTCATCACGGTCAGTCCGACCCGTTCAGGCAAGACCACCAGCATTGCCATCCCGGTGCTGTTGTCGTATTTGCACTCGATGGTCGTGCTCGACCTCAAAGGCGAACTGCGCAAAGCCACCAGCGGCTGGCGCGAGGCACAGGGTCACACCATCTATGTGTGGGCCCCCTATGACGACCAGGGAAAGACCCATCGCTTCAACGCCTTCACCCTGCTGGTGGGCATGGACGCGGGCAAGCGCATTGGCGAGATCCAGACCATCGCTGCTATTCTTTACCCGGACGAGCCTGGCAAAGACCCTTTTTGGACGAGCCAGAGCCGCGCCGCCTTCACCGCCTTCGCCTCATTTATGTTCGAGGTATGGGACAACTGGAGTCGGATCCTCGGGCGCGCCCAGGACCCCAACACCGACGAGAACTTTCCCAGCCTTGAACGCATCCTGCGCCTGTCCAGCGGCACCGATGGCCAGGGCACTTTGGCAATGCTCAAGGAGATATTGAACGACCCGCAACAGTCAGGCTTCATCAGCACTCAAACGCGCACTGTCTTTGGCAACCTCGCTGGCTTGGCCGAGCAAACCTTCTCCTCGGTGATTGCCACCATGCAGGCGCCGCTGCAGCAGTTCCTCAGTCCGGTGCTGGCCGCTGCCACCAACGCGACCGACTTCGACATCACGGCCATCCGCAAACATCCGACCACGCTGTACGTCGATATCCCGACCAACAAGCTCGATGAAAGCGGCAAGCTGCTGAACATCTTCTTCAGCAGCGTGATTGGCAACAACCTCACCAAGCAACTGGGTGACGAGCCGGACCTGAAATACCAGATGCTCATGCTGATGGACGAATTCACCGCCATGGGGCGAGTGGATGTGTGGGCCAAGCGCATCTCGATCTCGGCCAGCTACGGCGTGCGCGACCTGTGCATCGTGCAAAGCCGCGCTCAGCTGCGCTCGGCCTACGGCGACAACGACGCACAGAACTTCATCACCAACCACGGCGCACAGATCGTGTTTGCACCACGCGAGCAAAGCGACGCGGCTGAATACAGCGAAATGCTGGGCTACAAGACCATTCGCAAGGAGCACCGCAGCACCAGCCGAGGTGGCGGCTCCAACCAGGTCTCGACCAACTACACCGAAGAGCGCCGAGCCCTGTTTCTGCCGCAGGAGATCAAGGAGCTGCCCGCCGACGAGGAGCTGATCTTCTATGAAGGCTGCAAGCCCATCCGGGCCAGCAAGAACTGGTTCTTCAAGGACAAGATTTTCAAGGAGCGGGCGAGCATTGCTCCGGCGGAGATCAAGACGACAGCGCTCAGCAGGCAGCCATCGGTGACTAGTTTTGCGCTGGATGACATCACCCAAACCGAGTGTGAGGCCAAGTTCCACTCAAAACGACATTGAGCCGGCGAAGGTCGTGGCCGCACAGGACATCATCCCCGATCATTGAAAAATGCCGAGAACTCTCATGACGTTCATCAACGAATTCACCCCGCCCGAGGATGTTGAAAAGTACGGTCTTAAGCAGATCGACAAGAAATACGAGTGGATTGGGGCGCGCATGGGCACCAATTCCAGCGCGAACTGCATTTATTTCATCGGAAGAATATGGTCATGAAAAAATAGAAAACCCAATCAAATTCGGCGCGACGATTGCAATCACAGCGATGGTTTTATTTGAAATATGAACTACCTCCCAAAGAGTTTATTTTCTTTTTGATCAACAGAATTATATCGGCGGGCAATCGGTGCTGATGCACGTTGTATTCAGGTACGTGGGTGCCATTATTGGATCTTGCATTGTCGTGTGGGCACTCCATTTGGCAAACCGCGCGATGCATCCCACGGAACATCACGAATCGAATACGAAATCATGGGAAGAAGGTGCAAAAGAATCTTCAAATTTACCCCAAAATGTTTCAGGAGGCGGTGCCAAGCAAATCTCAAGGGTACTAATAGCTATCTTTAMTGGTATAGCGAGTGCGTTTTTTATGAGTCGTTTTATTTATTCAGGACCCATCACTGTCGGGGAGATGCCTTTAACCATTGTCTCGCAACCCAAATCAGCCGATGAGCTAGCAGAAGCAACAATTATCGCATTGGAAAATAAAAGTTCGACTTATAAATTGCTACTTGAAGTTGACCCGCAATTTCGCAGCGAGCTACACGCAATAATCAAGTCGTCTAATAACTTCAAAGACGCCAATGATGTGCMACCGCTCGTGGAACTTCTCTTCGCCAAGTCAGGCAAATATTTGCCATTTGCAGATGATGAAGTTGTTGCAGAATTCGCCATCCAGAGAATTGAATTTTTCAGTAAATTGGATGCAATCAATTGCGACTCCTGGATCAATGCGAAGTTCGCCAATTTGAATTTACCAATCGATATGCGCTCAGATCTTCAAAATGCCGAAAGCAGTTTACTTGCGAGCGGTATCAGCGGGCTCAAAAATGGGAGTAATGCAAAATTGACCTTTACCTCAAAAGAGTTCCTTTCATATTTGACTGAAATAGAAAAATCCAGCGGCACTTTTAAAAAGAAGGATTTTCTAAAGGTTTTCGATGAAAAGGCATTGCCGCAAGAGCAGTGCAAGGCATATTCTTCGTTATTGAATTTTGCGAAAAAAGAAAAATCAGCAAATATTTCCAAGCTCTGGCGGACACTCATGCTGGGAACAAGAGATTGATCGGGCGAATCAAGTCGGATGCCAAAATGCATGGCGATGCCCATCGGTTGGGCGTTATACGCCCAATCAAAATGGCGGCAAATGGTGCCTCGACCGGTGACACTTGCAGCATTGCCAGATGAAGCGCAAGGGCATGTCATAGGCGCATGTCATGCTCAGTATTGCCTGAAACAAACACGTCGAAAGGGAGCAACGAATGAACCACCCCCCCCCGCCTCCGAGAGAGATTATTTGGATCGGATTTTGAAATTCGCCAAAGACAATGGCGACAGCTTCACGCTGGATCAGATTCATGAGGAATTTGATCTGAGCAGCAGGGAAATCAAAAAAATCATCAAGCTGATTGAAGAAGATCGCTCGGATGATGCTGCCGACAGCTATGAAAGTGCGGAAGGCTCGGTTCAGGCGTGGGAGGCGCGCACCATAGCAGAGCAATATGATGAAGAAAGATCATCAATGCCTGACAAACAGCGCATTGAGGGGTTGCGTGATTTGAGATTTTTCTCCCATCAAGAATTCAAGCCCATCGACATAGATGATCATGATGTGGTCCAAGCCATTGATCTAAAATACGTCACGCTCAATCAAATCTTCCTTTACTTGCGACAGAAGGGAGTCCTCCATGGCTGGTTCTAATCCCTACCGACTCTCCGAAGCCGAGAATGAGCGATTTCTTCGCGAAGAAATTCTTCCTGAGTGGTTAAAAAGAGCAGGCCCAGCCCTTCATCCGGTCGAACACCCCACAATGGTCATCATTGGCGGCCAACCCGGGGCCGGAAAAAGCCGCACCACGGGCAGTGTCGAACGCGAATTGATGCATCAGGGTGGTGCGCTCAAAATCTCGCCGGTCGATTTCCGGGAACATCATCCAGATTTCACCAAATTAAATGCAACCAATGACCGCACCTCGTCGAGCTTCACCCACGAGGATGCCGGCGTTTGGGCCGAAAAGTTAGAAAAGTACGGCCGAGCGCACAAGCTCCATGTCATTCTCGAAGGCATCATGCGCACGCCGGAGAATGCCGCAGCACGGATGCAAGAGTACAAAGCAGCTGGCTACACCACCGATGTGCGGGCGTCGCAACGACTTGAGACCCTCGAATACAAGTGCTCGACGGCTGTCACCTCGCTGGTGATAGCCAACCCACAGGTGGTGACACGAAGAACATCACACTAGCCGATGCGCAGAGAAAGCAGACTGCGCGCCGCGCCGCGGCGAAGATAAATTGCCCTGCCGCTGTGTAATATTTTGCGCAGAAATTTTTTAAACCCAATCACGTATCTCATCTTGGAAAAATCATGCTGATCTTAACCCCCGAACAACAGGCCAAATTAGATCATGTAGTTGGCGTTGTCGCGCAAAATTCTGTATTGAGGCAGTGGTTTAAAACTTCCATGAACGAACTCCACAAACAGCCAAACTGGGATGATCCTGATTATATGGCTGACTCCGATGACTCGCCTGCCGTAAATTCTCGTGCAGTTCTTGATGCGGTTAAGTTGGAAATTAAAAAAGTTGATTCAAATCTAATAACGGTAGACCCGTGGCTTTTTGACAAAGTTTGCGACGCAATCTGCAGCGATTTTTTTGAACGCTGAAGAGAGATTCAAATGAGCGACGCATATGTGGTGGATAACGATTTTTTGGATAAGATCGCTAAAATTAATCGACTGGATTTACTTCGCCTGAAGGAAGGTCGCATCATTATAACCGATAAGGTTTATGAAGAATTAAGCGACGGAGCCCGCAAAGGTGCTCAAGCAGCAATCAAAGCCCGTGATTGGTTGGATAGCAACCGCAACCAACCTTGGCTTGAACTAAAGGCGCCAACCCAAACCTCACCGGGCAAAGGAATAGGCGAACGTTCGATAGTTGATTTGATTAACGAAAGAAAATCACTCAATCCCAACGCCAACTTCACAATGCTGACGGACAACAAAAAAGATTTAGGAAAAATATCCAATCTCTTGAACGATAAAAACACAAAGATTTTTCTTGTTCGCGAATATGTCGACATACTCGCTCGCGATGGTGTTCTGCCAGCGCAGGATTTTCACGAGCTGCAAGAGCAATTCAAGGCACATCACCCGGCCTTTTCAGAGCCACGTCCTGCATATGCTTCACTTAAATCATCGCCTGTTTTGCCGGCGATAAAACCGACGCCGCAGGGCCAAACCGCACCCGGCTCACTGGCCGCCCAACCGGTCAATGCTGACACAGAAAACATCCAAGAACTCCAAAGGCTTCGCGCTCGTTCCGCTGCCGCAATTGCCGACACCGCAACCACCGCACAACTTCTGCACCTACCCGGAAATGCACCCGGGCATGCACTTGGCCCAATACCCGAACCTGCATCGTCCAAGCCCACCTTGCTCGAACGCGTGGGCGCGGCCGATGCCGCCATCGGCGCCAAGCCCGGCTTCCAGACCTTCACCAAAGTCGGCGGCGTGGCCAGCGCCGCCCTGCTGGGCTACGACGCAGCCACCACCCACAGCCAATACAACGCCCTGACCGCCCGGGGCAACCAATTCGGCGCCGACGCCCTTCTGCACGAATATGTCGGCCGCACCGGCGGGGGCCTGGCTGCGGGCTTTGCCGCAGGCGCGGCCTACGGCGCAGCCACAGGCTCCTGGAGCGGCCCCGGCGCCCTGGTTACCGGCGCGGTCGGCGGCGTCATCGGTGCTTTTGGCGGCGAAGCCATTGGCCGGGCCTACACCCAATACCAGATGAACCACCAGGTAGGCGACGATGGCAACACCTACGCGCACACCCACGGCCATTGGGAGCAGTCCAACTGGATTCACAAGAACCAGCCCGCTGCCGCGGACCAGATC
>NZ_JBFUHN010000093.1:0-24114 GCF_056402375.1 Variovorax sp. P4_B10
CAGCAAGGCTTTGGCCTTGCAAGCGCGGGCAACGCCGCAGACGGCCCCTTTGCGAAGCAACCCGAAGGGAAGCTCGCCACAGTCCGCCCCTCGGCGTTGCGTTCCTTGTGCGTGCGGACGCACGCACGGCGTCACGCGCCTTGATGGGCGGGCTGTGGCGAGCTTCGCGACCCCTTGCATAGTGTGACCAGACCCTCATGAAAATGCACAACACCCCGCGCCGGCTGGCGAGGGGTGTGCGAAGGTCGATTCTAGAATGGCGGCCCCTTATCCGCTTGTCGGCCGTTGGCCTGTGCTGCACCTCATGTCTTCTTCCCGATTTTTCGTGCTGATTCCCTGTGCCGGCACCGGCCACCGCGCGGGCGGCGTGCAGCCCAAGCAGTACCAGCGGCTCGCGGGGCTGTCGATGGTGGCCCACACGGTGGAGGCTTTCCGCTCGCTGGCAAGCCGCTTTGCCGGGTTGGCGGTGGTGGTGTCGCCGGACGACCGTGAGGTGCAGATGGCGCTGCCACGCTTTCCGGCCAACGATGAACACCTGCTGCGCGTGGGCGGCGTGACGCGCGCGGCCACGGTGCGCAACGGTCTCGCGGCACTGCGCCAGAAGGGCGCGGGGGCGCACGACTGGGTGCTGGTGCACGACGCGGCGCGCTGCCTCATCACCTCGAGCCAGATCGAGGCGCTGATCGCGGCCTGCGAGCACGATGCCGTTGGCGGCCTGCTGGCGCTGCGGCTGGCCGACACGCTGAAGGTGTCCTCGACCGACAGCCGCGTCTCCCAGACTCTCTCGCGGGCCGACAAATGGCTGGCGCAGACGCCACAGATGTTCCGCATCGGCATGCTGCTCGACGCGTTGGAACGCGTGGGCGACGCGGTGACCGACGAGGCCAGCGCCATCGAGACCATCGGCCTTTCACCGCTGCTGGTGCCCGGCAGTGCGCAGAATTTCAAGGTGACCTTCCCCGAAGATTTCGCGTTGGCCGAGGCCGTGCTGCTCGGCCGCAAGAAAGGCATCGCATGACGGCCGTACCCTTCAACATCCGCGTCGGCGAAGGCTGGGACGTTCACCAGCTCGTGGCCGGGCGCAAGCTCATCCTGGGCGGTGTCGAGGTGCCGCACACCACCGGCCTGCTGGGGCATTCGGATGCCGACGTGCTGTTGCACGCGATCACCGATGCATTGCTCGGCGGTGCGGGGCTGGGCGACATCGGCCGGCACTTTCCCGACACCGACGCGCAGTTCCGCGGCGCCGACTCGGCCGTGCTGCTGGCCGAGGCGGCGCGCCGCGTGCGTGCGGCCGGCTGGGAGATCGGCAATGTCGACAGCACCGTGATCGCGCAGGCGCCGAAGCTCGCACCGCACATTCCGGCCATGTGCCAGCGCATTGCCGACACGCTGGGCATCGCGCTCGACCAGGTCAACGTGAAGGCCAAGACGGCCGAGAAGCTGGGCCCGGTGGGCGAAGGGCGCGCGATGGAAGCTCGCGCGGTGGTCCTGCTCCACCGTTGAGGCGCCGAATCAGCCGGGCTTCTTGCCGCCCGGTATCTCGCCGGGCCTGGGCACCGGCATGGCGCGCGGCATCCGGATATGGGCCGCGAGCCCGCGTCCTGGCGTGCTGGTGAGCGCAAAGGTGCCGCCCATGCGTTCGATGTTCTTCGCCACGATCGACAGGCCGAGGCCTGCGCCGGCTGCCGATGTGCGCGCCGCATCGCCGCGGAAGAAGGGCTTGGTGAGCTGCGAGAGCAGGGCGGGCTCGACGCCCGCGCCGTGGTCGCGCACCTTGATCAGCACCGCGTCGTTGTTCGCCTGCGCCTGGATCGTGACGTCCGCGACGCCGGTGGACGGCGTCTTGCCGTAGCGGCGGGCGTTTTCGACCAGGTTGGAGATCACGCGGGTGAGCTCGACCTCGTCGCCCAGAACCCGCAGGTCGAGGGGCACCTCGACCTTGATGTTCATCTCCTCGTAGTCCTGCACCGCGTAGGTGCAGGCATCGACCACGTCGCGCAGCAGCACGGGCCGCGGATCGACATGGTCGGGGCGGGCGTAGTCGAGGAACTTGTCGATGATCGCGTCGAGCTGGGCGATGTCGGCGGCCATGTGGTCGCGCGCATCCTCGTCGGCCACGCTCATCTCGGTTTCGAGGCGCAGCCGGGCGAGCGGCGTGCGCAGGTCATGCGAGATGCCGGCCAGCATGATGGCGCGGTCCTGCTCGATCTTGGCGAGCTGGTCCGCCATGCGATTGAAGCCGATGTTGACCGCCCGGATCTCGTTGGTGCGGGCGCGCTCGTCGAGCCGGTGCGCCTCGTACTCGCCTTCGCGCACCTGCATGGTCGCGCGCGACAGCTGCTTGAGCGGCAGGTTGATCAGCCGCGTGATCAGCGCCGCACCGGCCAGCGACAGCGCCATCGCGGTGCTGAGCCAGACCAGCCAGGTGCGCCCGCCCACGCGGCTGAAGCGCGTCGGGTCGAGCAGCAGCCAGTAGGTGTCGCTCTCGATGGTGAAGCCGATCCACAGACCCGCCTCGTCGTTCACGCGGCTGGCCACCGTAGTGCCTTCGCCGAGCTGGTCGATCAGCTCCTCGGTCACGCGCAGGTCGAGTGCGCCGCTGGTGTAGGGCTGGAAGCGGTCGTTGGGCTCGCGCGGCAGGATGCGCACGCCCTCCTGGTCGGCCAGCGTCTTGATCAGCGACACCCGCGTGATGGCGTCCGAATACACCAGCGCCGCGCGCGTGAGGTTCACGAGCGAGGCGATCTGGTGCGCGGTCTGGATGGCGCGCGGCTCGTATTCGAGCGAGCGGAAGGTCTGCAGCCAGGCGACCGTACAGCCGATCAGCAGCAGCGCGAGCAGGAAGAAGGTGCGCCAGAAAAGGCTGAAGCCGACCTTCAGGCCGGGGCGGCGGTCGCGCGTGCCGCTGCCCTCGAGAGGGCTCGGCATCGTGACCTGCGCGCCGTCCTCCTGCGCCGGGCCGGGTCTGGCGGATTGGCCGATGGCCACCTTTCAGCGGTGCGTCAGGCCGTGCCGTCCGGCACGAACACGTAGCCGACGCCCCAGACGGTCTGGATGTAGCGCGGCGCCGCGGCGTCGGACTCGACCAGCTTGCGCAGACGCGAGATCTGAACGTCCAGGCTGCGGTCGAAAGGCTCGAATTCGCGGCCGCGCGCCAGCTGGGCGAGCTTTTCGCGCGACAGCGGCTGGCGGGGATGGCGTACCAGCGCCTTCAGCATCGCGAACTCGCCAGTGGTCAGCGAGAGTTCCTCGCCGTCCTTCTTGAGCGTGCGCGAGCCGAGGTCGAACGCGAATGGGCCGAAGGTGACGGTCTCGTTCTCGGTCGAGGGGGCGCCGGGCGCCTCCAGCGGCGGACGGCGGCGCAGCACGGCATGCACGCGGGCCAGCAGTTCGCGGGGGTTGAAAGGTTTGCCAAGGTAGTCATCGGCGCCGACTTCGAGGCCGACGATGCGGTCGACGTCTTCGCCCTTGGCGGTCAGCATGATGATCGGCGTGCGGTCGTTGGCGGCGCGCAGGCGGCGGCAGACCGAGAGGCCGTCTTCGCCGGGCATCATCAGATCGAGCACGATCAGGTCGACCGTGTCGCGCAACAGGATGCGGTTGAGCGCCTTGCCGTCCTCGGCCACGATCACCTCGAAACCTTCCTGGGTCAGGTAGCGGCGAAGCAGATCACGGATGCGGGCGTCGTCGTCGACGATCACGATCTTGTCGGTGCGAGCGGGAACTTGAGTCATTTCTACAACGTTGAATTTGTAACAGCGCCGATTCTGAAGGCGTTAGCACCCCATCGAGCCAGATTTACTTATGGTTTGACACTAAGTTACAAAACTTGCGGACGCTCGCCGTCTGGTCATCCGGCGTTCGCTCAGAGGTGGCAAAGTTCCCCTGCCTTATGACAAATGCTCAATGAGACTCCCTTTTTCCGCACTGCCATTGCTTCTTGCCTGCGCCTGCGGCCCGACGTGGGCCGTCTCCGGCGACTTTTTCAGGGTCGGCGAGGTGCGCCGCAGTGAAGTGCGCGATGCGGTAGCGGCCCACCGGGCTGCCCAGCGCGAGGAGATTCGCCGCGAGGAGGCCGCCGCCGGGAGGCGGCTGACCGCCGCCGAGCTGTTCGAGTTGCGGCAGCAGGTCCGGGGCCAGTGGATGTCGCCGAGGGGAGGGCCCAGGGCGAATTCGGCAGAATCGCAGCCAGCCGAGCGAATCGCGCCGGCACCGATGCCCGCCGTCCGGTCGCTGACCGCGCCGCGCAGCCAGCGCCCCTGAGGGTTCTGGCGCGGGTGTTCCTCGCCATCAACCCAGGGAGTCTCTTGTCTTGAAAACCATCAAATTGCTCGCCGTTTGCGCCGTTTTGGCCGCCGCCGGCTCCGCACTGGCCCAAAACGTGGTTACCCCGATACCGCAAAACGTGCTCCAGCTCACGGCCTCCGGAACGGTCGAGGTCCAGCAGGACCTGCTGAGCATGACCCTCGTGACCACGCGCGACGCGGCCGATGCAGCTACCGTGCAGACCCAGCTCAAGGCCGCGCTCGACGCCGCCCTCGGCGAAGCCAAGAAGAACGCGCAGCCCGGCCAGCTCGATGTGCGCACCGGCAACTTCAGCCTGTCGCCGCGCTACACGAAGGACGGAAAGATCAACGGCTGGCAGGGCTCGACCGAGCTGGTGCTCGAGGGGCGTGACTTTCCGCGCATCACGCAGACGGCCGGCCGCATCACCACGCTCAGCGTGGGCAATGTCGGTTTCGGTCTGAGCCGCGAGCAGCGCGCCAAGACCGAGACGGAAGCGCAGAACATCGCGATCGACAACTTCAAGCAGAAGGCCAACGAGCTGGCCAAGGGCTTCGGCTTCGGCGGCTACACGCTGCGCGAGGTGTCGGTGAACGCGAACGACGGCGGCCCGATCCGTCCGCGCGTGATGGCGATGCAGGCCAAGTCGTTCTCGGCCGATTCGGCGGTGCCGGTCGAAGCCGGCAAGACCAGCGTGATCGTGAGCGTCTCGGGGTCGGTGCAACTCAAGTAAGACGCACCGGCGGGCGCCGTCGGGCCGCCCCAAGGCCAAGCCGGGAGGCCCGATTACTGCGCGGTCCAGCCGCCGTCCATTTGCCAGGCCACGCCGCGGACCTGGTCGGCGGCGGGCGAGCACAGGAAGACCGCGAGGCCGCCGAGCTGCTCGACCGTGGTGAACTGCAGCGAAGGCTGCTTCTCCCCCAGCAGATCGTTCTGCGCCTGCGTGGCCGAGATGCCTTCGCGTGCCCCGCGGTCGTCGATCTGCTTCTGCACCAGCTGCGTCAGCACCCAGCCCGGGCAGATTGCGTTGCTGGTGATGCCGGTGGTCGCGGTTTCGAGCGCGACCGACTTGGTGAAGCCGACGATGCCGTGCTTTGCCGCCACATAGGCCGACTTCTGCGCCGAGGCGACCAGGCCATGGGCCGATGCGACGTTGATGACGCGGCCCCAGTTGGCCTCGCGCATCGCGGGAATCGCCAGGCGCGTCGTATGAAATGCGCTGGTGAGGTTGATTGCGATGATGGCGTCCCAACGTTCGACCGGAAAGTCCTCGACCTTGGCGACATGCTGGATGCCGGCGTTGTTCACGAGGATGTCGACACGGCCGAACTTCGACGCGGCGAACTTCATCATGTCCTCGATCTGGTCGGGCTCGCCCATGTCGGCGCCGTGGTACTCCGCGCGAACGCCGAGCGCTTCGATCTGGGCCTTGGGGGTTTCGGCATCGCCGAAACCGTTGAGCACGATGTGTGCGCCTTGCTGCGCGAGCGCCTT
The DNA here is from genome assembly GCF_056402375.1 of Variovorax sp. P4_B10. Classification (NCBI taxonomy): domain Bacteria; kingdom Pseudomonadati; phylum Pseudomonadota; class Betaproteobacteria; order Burkholderiales; family Comamonadaceae; genus Variovorax; species Variovorax sp. P4_B10. Next base: position 5,782 of record NZ_JBFUHN010000093.1, read on the forward strand.
GGCAATGGCGAAGCCAATGCCGCTGGTGGACCCCGTGACAAGCGCGGTTTTGCCTTTGAGCATGAAGATCAATCTCCGGATGAATTAGGATGCAACGAGACCATTATCCGCACCAGGACGACTCCGTTTTCATGACAGAACCGACGCTTCATTACGTGGCGTGCGATGACGCCCAGGGCGGCCATCGCATGGCCTATTGGCAATGGGGCGACGCGCGCAGTGCGCATGTCGTGGTCTGCGTGCACGGACTGACCCGGCAAGGGCGCGACTTCGATGTACTGGCTCAGGCCATCGTGGCGCGTGCGGGCGGCAATGTGCGCGTGATCTGTCCCGATGTCGCGGGGCGCGGGCGCAGCGACTGGCTGCGCGATCCTGCTTTTTACCAAGTGCCCGTCTATGCGGCCGACATGGTGGCGCTGATGGCACAGCTGCACCGCGAGCAGGCCATCGACACCTTCGACTACCTGGGCACCAGCATGGGCGGGCTGATCGGCGTCGTGCTGGCAGGCCACAAGGACCTGCCGCTGGCGCGACCGATACACCGCTTCATCGCGAACGATGTCGGCCCGACCATCGAACCCGTTGCCTTGCAGCGCATCGCGGCCTACGTGGGGCAGGGCGGCCGCTATGGCAGCGTGCAGGAGGCGGCCGATGCGATGTGGGCGCTGTCGACCACCTTCGGCCCGCACACGCCGGATCAGTGGCTGGCGCTTTCGCAGCACATGGTGGTGCCCGAATCGCAGCGCACGGCCAACGGTGCCGCCAAGGTCGAAGTCGGTGACGACAACAGTGCCGGTCCGTGGAGGCTTCACTACGACCCGGCCATTGCCGTGGCGTTGCGTGCCATCACGCCCGAAGGGGCGGCGCAGGGCGGGGCGATCATGTGGAGCCTGTACGACGCCATCACCGCGCGCACGCTGGTGACACGCGGGGCCGAGTCGGACCTGCTGTCGCACGAGACGGCCGTGGCCATGACGCAGCGCGGCCCCAAGGCGGCGCTGGTCGAGTTCAAGGGTGTGGGCCATGCGCCGACCTTCATCGATCCCGCGCAGGTCGCGGTCGTCACTTCCTTCCTGTTCGATTGAGTGAGTGAAGAAGCGTGAAGCGCGAGTCCTCGAGCCTCCAGACGGCACCCCTGTCCGACACCGCTGTGGTCGATTACCCGTTGTCCRCCGCAACGGCCGACCGCACCCCGGTGATCGAGAACATGCTCGCTCGCGCCCGCGCGTTTGCCGAGCCGCTGATCGCCGATGAAAAACTCGACACGGGCGAGAACACGCTGGCGCATGCCGATGCAGTGGCCGCCATCGTCGCGAAGATGGGCGGCTCCGAGGCCATGCAGGCGGCGAGCTATCTCGTCTATTCGTGCCAGCACCTGAATCGCCCGCAGGAGGTGATCGCCAAGGTGTTCGGCGACAACTTCGCTGCGCTCGCGGTCGAAACCACCAAGCTGGTCCGCGTGCAGGAACAGGCACGCTCGGCTTCGCAGGGTCACCACCTGGCGGAAGGTGCCGGTGCGCAGACCGAGAACGTGCGCAAGATGCTGCTCGCGTTCTCGCGCGACCTGCGCGTCGTGATGCTGCGGCTTGCTTCTCGTCTTCAGACCTTGCGCCATGCGGCCGCCAGCAAGCAGCCCGCGCCCGAGAGCGTGGCGCGCGAGTCGCTGCAGGTGTTTGCGCCGCTCGCCAACCGCTTGGGCATCTGGCAGGTGAAGTGGGAGATCGAGGATCTTTCGTTCCGCTTCCTCGAGCCTGAAACCTACAAGCTGATTGCACGTCTGCTCGACGAGAAGCGCATCGAGCGCGAAGGCCATATCGAGCAATTGCGCTCGCAGCTCGAACATGAACTGCAGGCAGAAGGCGTGCATGCCGCTGTGCAGGGGCGGCCCAAGAACATCTACAGCATCGTCAAGAAGATGCGCGGCAAGTCGCTCGACTTCGCGCAGGTGTTCGACATCCTCGCGCTGCGCGTGGTGGTGGCCGATGTCAAGGATTGCTATGCCGCGCTGGCCTGGGTGCACTCCCACTTCCAGCCGATCGACGAGGAGTTCGACGACTACATCGCCCGGCCCAAGCCGAACGGGTACCAGTCGCTGCACACCGTGGTGCGCGAGCTGGTGGATGGCAAGCCGGGCAAGCCCATCGAGATCCAGATCCGCACCGAGGAAATGCACGACCACGCCGAGCACGGCGTGGCCGCGCACTGGGCCTACAAGGAAGCGGGGCACAAGGGCTACGCAGGCGTCTGGGCGAGCGGCGAGTACGACGCGAAGATCGCCGTGCTGCGGCAGCTGCTGGCATGGGAGCGCGATCTTTCGGGCGGCCTCCAGGGCCAGGGCCTGTTCGACGACCGCATCTATGTGCTGACGCCGGATGCGGCCATCGTCGAATTGCCGCAAGGGGCGACGCCGGTCGACTTCGCCTACACCGTGCACACCACGCTCGGCCATCGTTGCCGCGGTGCACGCGTCGATGGGGCGATGGTGCCGCTCAATACGCCGCTGTCGAACGGGCAGACGGTCGAGATCATCGCGGCCAAGGAAGGCGGTCCGTCGCGCGACTGGCTCAATGCAGAGCTCGGCTACCTGGCCAGCCACCGTGCGCGCGCGAAGGTGCGCGCATGGTTCAACGCGCAGATCACGCACGAGACCGTGGCGCGCGGGCGCGAGGCGGTCGAGAAGCTGCTGCAGCGCGAAGGCAAGACCGCCGTGCGGCTCGAGGACCTGGCTTCGCAACTCGGCTTCAAATCGGCCGATCACTTGTTCGAAGTGGTCGGCAAGGACGAGTTCTCGCTGCGCAACATCGAGACATTGCTGCGTCCGCCGGAGCCGGCGCCGAGCCCCGACGATGGCGTGCAGATCAAGAAGGCGCGCGGCAGCGAGAAGTCCGGCAAGGGCGGCGTGCTGGTGGTGGGCGTGTCTTCATTGATGACGCAGCTCGCCAAGTGCTGCAAGCCTGCACCGCCCGATGCCATCAGGGGCTTCGTGACGCGGGGCCATGGTGTCAGCGTTCACCGCACCGATTGCAGCAACTTCCGCACGATGGCCGCACGCGATGGCGAGCGCGTGATCGATGTCGAATGGGGAACCACGAAGAAGGGCGGCGAGGCGCCGGTCTATGCGGTCGATGTCGCTGTCGAAGCGGCCGACCGCCAGGGTCTGCTGCGCGACATCTCCGACGTGTTCGCACGCGAGAAGATGAATGTGATCGGCGTGCAGACGCAGTCGGTCAAGGGCACGGCGTGGATGACCTTCACTGTGGAAATCGCCGATGCGGCGCGGCTGACGCAGGTGCTTGGCATCGTCACGGCAGTTGCCGGTGTGCGATCTGCACGTCGTCGCTGAAAAACGCGTTTTCTCCTGCTACAATAGCTGCTTCTCGGACACATCCTTAGGCGCGTAGCTCAGCTGGTTAGAGCACCACCTTGACATGGTGGGGGTCGTTGGTTCGAGTCCAATCGCGCCTACCAATTTCTGTTTCAACTTCCGGCCAACCACCGGGTCTGTTGAACAGAGCTTTCACCGGGTTCCCCGGTGTCTTAATCGTCCCTTGTGGTGATGCAGACAAAGACCATGGCCATGTTGTTGTGCTACCTTGGCCGTTCTGCAAACGCATTCCCAATTTCTTGATAAGCGATCCGATGAATACGCGATCAACGCTGGTTGATCRGGCTCATGCCGACATGCGCGTTGCCGCATTGTTGCGGCAGGCTCCCGTCGAGTTTGCGCGCGCGGTCTATGGCATCAACGACCAGGCAAGTGGCCGTACCGACACCATGGCCGCACGTGAGGTGGCGCGCGCCCAGCGCCAGGGTGTGCCGGTGACCGAGGAGCGCGCCGAGCAGCGCGCACGCGCCTACCTGCCGACCGTGGGGCAGGAGCACTGTCCGCGCTGCTGGGTGGTCTACGGGCACAAGAGTCCGCTGCGCTTTCGCGAGGCCACCGAAGAACGCCCCGAGACGGCCGCCTGCCATGCATGCGGCGCCGAGTACGCGACATCGCAGGACTGAAGGCGCAGCACGCGGTCAGGGTAAACCTTGTCGCGATGCAGCAAAACCGCTCCCTAGAATCATCCGATGACATGGGCGTCCATGTGAAGGAGTCCGCAGTGCAGAGCAAGAAGTCCGGGGTCAAACCGGTACAGCGTGTAATCAAGAAGTACCCCAACCGAAGGCTCTACGACACCGAGACATCCACGTACATCACGCTCACCGAGGTGAAGCAGCTGGTCATCCAGAATGCCCAGTTCGTGGTGCGCGATGCGAAGACCGGCGACGACCTCAYGCGCAGCATCCTGCTGCAGATCATTCTTGAAGAAGAAGCGGGCGGCGCACCGATGTTCACCGAGCAGGTGCTGGCCAACATCATCCGTTTCTATGGCCAGGCGATGCAGGGCTACATGGGGCCGTACCTCGAGAAGAACATCCAGGCCATGACCGAGGTCCAGGCTCAGTTGACTGAAAAAGCCGAGGGTCTGACCCCCGAAATGTGGTCGCGCTTCATGACCATGCAGTCGCCGATGCTCCAGGGTTTGATGGGCAACTACGTCGAGCAATCGAAGAATGTCTTCCTGCAAATGCAGGAGCAGATGCAGAAAAACACCGAACAGGTATTGGGGGCCTTTGGCATCAAGCGCCCCTGAGCACCGCCCGGCCGCCCGAAGGCGACGGTTTCCCAATGATTGCCCGGCTGTCACCGATAGCTGGGACAATAGAGGTATATGAGCGAAGTTGCCTCCCCCGAACGTACGGCCACGCCGGCCGCCCCCAAGGTCGGCTTTGTGAGCCTGGGCTGCCCCAAGGCCCTGACCGATTCCGAACTGATCCTGACCCAGCTGAGCGCCGAGGGTTACCAGACCGCCAAGACTTTCGAAGGCGCCGACCTGGTGATCGTCAACACCTGCGGCTTCATCGACGATGCGGTGAAGGAAAGCCTGGACACCATCGGCGAAGCGCTGGCCGAGAACGGCCGCGTGATCGTCACCGGCTGCCTGGGCGCCAAGACCGGCGACCAGGGCGGCAATCTGGTGCGCCAGATGCACCCCAGCGTGCTGGCCGTCACTGGCCCGCATGCCACGCAGGAGGTGATGGACGCGGTGCACGCCAACCTGCCCAAGCCGCACGATCCGTTCGTCGACCTGGTGCCCAACACCTTTGGCATCGCCGGCCTCAAGCTGACGCCGCGCCACTATGCGTACCTGAAGATCAGCGAAGGCTGCAACCACCGCTGCACCTTCTGCATCATTCCCTCGATGCGCGGTGACCTCGTGTCCCGGCCGGTGGGTGACGTGCTCGGCGAGGCCAAGGCCCTGTTCGAGGGCGGCGTGAAAGAACTGCTGGTGATCAGCCAGGACACCTCGGCCTACGGTGTGGATGTCAAATACCGCACCGGTTTCTGGGACGGCAAGCCGGTCAAGACCCGCATGCTCGAACTGGTGCGCACGCTCGGCGAAATTGCAGAGCCCTATGGCGCCTGGGTTCGCTTGCACTACGTGTACCCGTACCCGAGCGTCGACGAAATCATTCCGCTGATGGCGAGTGGCCAGGTGCTGCCGTACCTCGACGTGCCGCTGCAACACAGCCACCCCGATGTGCTGAAGCGCATGAAGCGCCCGGCCAGCGGCGAAAAGAATCTGGAGCGGTTGGCGCGTTGGCGCGAGGTGTGCCCGGAGCTCGTGATTCGCAGCACCTTCATCGCCGGTTTCCCGGGTGAGACGGAGCAGGAGTTCGAGCACCTGCTCGACTTCATCCGCGAAGCCGAGATCGACCGCGCCGGTTGCTTTGCCTACAGCCCGGTCGCAGGTGCCACCGCCAACGGCATCCCGGGCATGCTGCCCGAGCCTGAGCGCGAAGCGCGCCGAGCCCGATTCATGGAAGTGGCCGAGGCCGTATCGATCGCCAAGCTGCAAAAACGCGTCGGCTCGACGATGCAGGTGCTGGTGGATTCGGCGCCGGGCATGGGCCGCAAGGGCGGGGTGGGGCGCACGTATGCCGATGCGCCGGAGATCGACGGTACCGTGCGGCTGCTGCCGCCCGAGAAGATCAGCAAGACGCTGAAGGTTGGCGAATTCACCCGTGCGCGCATTGTGGGCGCCGAGGGGCATGACCTGATCGCGCTGCCTGTTTGATGATTCGAACAGGCAAGAAAAAAGCCACCGGAGGCCGGTGGCTTCAATCGAAAGACCTGGTAAGGGTCTGTTTGAACTTGGTGCCCAGAAGAGGACTCGAACCTCCACGATGTTACTCGCTAGTACCTGAAACTAGTGCGTCTACCAATTCCGCCATCTGGGCCTCATACCTGCCGGAGCAGTTATGCGGTGCTTTTCAGGAAAGCCTACGAGTATACCAAATCGGAGATTGCGATTCCGCGGCGCGGAAGCAATCGGTTGGTGGTGGCGAGTGGTGCGTGGGCCGTTCGATGCCGATTCGAACAGGCAAGAAAAAAGCCACCGGAGGCCGGTGGCTTGAATCGAAAGACCCGGTAAGGGTCTGTTTAAACTTGGTGCCCAGAAGAGGACTCGAACCTCCACGATGTTACTCGCTAGTACCTGAAACTAGTGCGTCTACCAATTCCGCCATCTGGGCCCACATACCTGCAAAAGCAAGTACGTTTTGAATTTCAGGAAAGAAGGAGATCATATCAAAAATAATGTCACTTCCAGCGGCTTGCTGGATGAATTCGAAGGCACCGTTCAAGGACATCGCGACGGGCACGGCTTCGTGCAGCGCGATGACGGCGAGGCGGATATCTATCTGCCACCGAACGAGATGCGTGCAGTGCTGCACAAGGACCGCGTCAAGGCGCGTGTCGTGCGGCAGGACCGGCGCGGCCGTCCCGAAGGGCGCGTGGTTGAAATCATCGAACGCCCCGAGCAGCCGATCATCGGCCGCCTGTTGCATGAAGGCGGCATCTGGCTCGTCGCCCCCGAGGACAAGCGCTACGGCCAGGACGTCCTGATTCCCAAGGGGGCGACCGGTCCCGCCAAGGTGGGACAGGTGGTCGTGGTGCAGCTCACCGAACCGCCGGCCTTGTTCGGCCAACCCGTGGGCCGTGTGAAAGAAGTGCTGGGCGAGATCGACGACCCCGGCATGGAGATCGAGATCGCCGTGCGCAAGTACGGCGTGCCGCATGAGTTTTCCGCAGAATGCCTGGCCGAGGCCAAGGCGCTGCCGGAGAAGGTTCGCCCCGCCGACAAGAAGGGCCGCGTCGACCTGACCGACATCCCGCTCGTCACCATCGACGGCGAGGACGCCCGTGACTTCGACGACGCCGTTTACTGCGAGCCCGCGAAGGTGGGCCGGGGCAAGGGCTGGCGCCTGTTGGTCGCGATTGCCGACGTCAGCGCCTATGTGCAGACCGGCTCGGCGATCGACATCGACGCCTACGACCGCGCCACCAGCGTGTATTTCCCGCGCCGCGTCATCCCGATGCTGCCCGAGAAGCTCTCGAACGGCCTCTGCTCGCTGAACCCGGAGGTCGAGCGCCTCTGCATGGTCTGCGACATGCTCGTGGCCGCCGATGGCGAGATCTACGCCTACCAGTTCTACCAGGCCGTGATGTTCAGCCACGCGCGCTTCACGTACACCGAAGTGGCCGCGATCCTCGGCAACACGCGCGGCCCGGAGGCTGCGAAACGCAAGGACCGCGTCAAGGATCTGCTCAACCTCGCCGACGTCTACAAGGCCCTGCTCAAGCAGCGCGGCAAGCGCGGTGCGGTCGACTTCGAAACCACCGAGACGCAGATCATCTGCGACGATGCCGGCCGCATCGAGAAGATCGTGCCGCGCACGCGCAACGAGGCGCACCGCCTGATTGAAGAAGCGATGCTCGCGGCCAACGTCTGCAGCGCCGACTTCATCGCCGAAGGCAAGCACCCGGGCCTGTTCCGCGTGCACGAAGGCCCGACGCCCGAGAAGAAGGAAATCCTGCGCGGCTACCTGAAGGCGATGGGGGTCGGCCTGAGCATCACCGACGACCCGAGGCCCGGCGAGTTCCAGGCGATTGCCGAAGCGACCAAGGAGCGCCCCGACGCGCAGCAGATCCACACCATGCTGCTGCGCTCGATGCAGCAGGCGATCTACACGCCGATCAACAGTGGCCACTTCGGCCTGGMCTACGAGGCGTACACGCATTTCACCAGCCCGATCCGGCGCTATCCGGACCTGCTGGTGCACCGCGTGATCAAGGCGATCCTCGGCAAGACGCGCTACCAGCTGCCGATGCTGCCGACGCCGGGCGAGGCGCATGCGAAGCTGGCCAAGCGGCTCGCTTCGCGCGTCAAAGCGCCGACGAACAAGCCACAGAAAGCGACCGTCGCGCCCAGCAAGGAAGTGCTGGCCTGGGAAGCCGCGGGCCTGCATTGCAGCGCCAACGAGCGTCGCGCCGACGAAGCCAGCCGCGACGTCGAGGCCTGGCTCAAGTGCAAGTACATGCGCGAGCATCTGGGCGAGGAATACGGCGGCGTGGTCACGGCGGCCACCACCTTCGGCATCTTCGTCACGCTCGACGCGATGTATGTCGAGGGCCTGGTCCACATCACCGAACTCGGCGGCGAGTACTTCAAGTTCGACGAGATGCGCCAGGAGCTGCGCGGCGAGCGCACCGGCATCCGCTATGCCATCGGCACGCGCGTGCGGGTGCAGGTGAGCCGCGTCGACCTCGACGGCCGCAAGATCGACTTCCGCCTCGTGCGCGAAGGCGAAGACCTGACGGCGCGGGCCATGAAGGACAAGGGCGCATCCGGCGGCGTGCCGGTCAAGGCATCGGCCAAGCGCAGCTCGCGCYACAAGGCCGAGGCGGTCAGCGAGCAGAGATCGGACCGCGGCGCGGTCGCGGTTGCCGCCGGGCCGCAGTCGGCCATGCAGGCCTTCAAGTCGGCGGTCAAGAAGGCCGCCAACAAGATGAAAGGGCGCAAGCCCCGCCGCGGATGACAAGCATCACCCCTATACGACAGAAAACCAGCCGAGAAGGAGACATTGAGCATGAGCGTTGAAAGCAACAACAAGGGCCGCATCGCGATCGTCACGGGCGCGGGTTCCGGCATCGGCCGGGCCGCCGCGCTGGCGCTGCTGGGCGACGGCTGGAGCGTGGCCCTTGCGGGGCGCCGCCTCGAGCCGCTGGAGCAGGTGGCCGAAGAATCGGGTGCCGGTGCGCGCGCCTTCGCGGTGCCCACCGATGTGTCCAACGCCGAGTCGGTGCAGGCGCTGTTCGCCGCCACCGTGGAGCGCTTCGGCCGTGTCGACCTGCTGTTCAACAACGCCGGCGTGGGCAACCCGCCGGGCCCGTTCGAGGACTGGACGCCCGAGCAGTGGAAGGGTGTGGTCGACATCAACCTGAGCGGCATGTTCTTCTGCATCCAGCAGGCATTCCGCACGATGAAGGCGCAGACGCCGATGGGCGGCCGCATCATCAACAATGGCTCCATCTCGGCCACCGCGCCGCGGCCGAACTCCGCGGCCTACACCGCGACCAAGCACGCGGTGGAGGGCCTGACCAAGACGGCATCGCTCGATGGCCGCAAGTACGACATCGCCGTGGGGCAGGTGGACGTGGGCAATGCCATGACCGAGCTGGCCGCGCGCATGGCCAAGGGCGTGCCGCAGGCCAACGGCGAACTCGCGATCGAGCCGCTGATCGACGTCAAGATCGTGGGCCAGTCGGTGCTCTACATGGCGAACCTGCCGTTGGAAGCCAACGTGCTGTTCCACACGATCATGGCGACGAAGATGCCCTTCGTCGGACGCGGCTAGAACCTCGTCAAAAAGGCGCCTGGCGCGCCAGCGTGCCGGCCGTGAGCGGGGCTGCGTCGGCCGGCCATGTGTCGGCAATGTGGCCGTGGCGCCAGACGGCTTCGCGTGCCGCTTCGAGGGCCGGTTGTTGCGCGGCCAGTGCGGCGCCGATCATGCCGGCCAGCACGTCGCCGGTGCCTGCGGTCGCGAGCCTGGCATTGCCGGTCAGATTGAGCACCGGTGGTGCGCCGCTGTCGTCGACGATCACCGTGCCGGAGCCCTTGAGCACGGCGACGACGCCGAAGCGCGATGCGAGCTGGCGGGCCGCCGCCAGCCTGTCTGCCTGAATGTCGCCTGCCGTGCAGCCCAGCAGGCGTGCGGCTTCGAGCGGATGCGGCGTGATCACGGTTGGCCTTCCGCGTCGCGCGCGCGATGCCAGTTGCGTTTGCAGCGCGCTGTCGGCGGCGATGGCGTTGAGTGCGTCGGCATCGAGCACCAGTGCAGCCGCCGTCGCCAGCACGCGTGGCAGAGCCGTGCGGACGTCGGTGCCGCCGCCGCAGCCGCAGACCGCCGCCATGCCCGAGAGATCGAGCGCGTTGGCACTGCGCAGCATCAGTTCGGGTTGTGCGGTGTCGACCGGGGCGGCGCTCGGATCGAGGAGTCCGACGAACACGCGGCCTGCGCCCGCGTGCAGCGCGGCCGATCCGGCCAGCAATGCGGCGCCGGCCATGCCCGGCGCGCCGCCGATCACCGCGACATCGCCGTAGCTGCCCTTGTGCGATGCATGGAGGCGCGGCCGAACTCCGGGCTCGCCCGCCAGGCGCGCGTTCGGTGACTCGTCGGTGCCGCCGCAGCCCAGATCGTCGAACCAGACCGTGCCCGCCGCATCGCGGCCCTGTGCAGTGAACAGGCCGGGCTTCAGGGTCAGGAAAGTCAGGCAGAAGCGGGGCGTGTCGGCGCGGGCTCCGATGCTGTCGGGCAGTACGCCCGTATCCGCGTTCAGCCCGGACGGAACGTCGATGCCGAGCACTGGCTGCGCCGATGCGTGCATCTCCTGCAGCCATTCGGCCATGACGCCTTCGGGGGGGCGGCTCGCCCCGATGCCGAGCAGTGCGTCGATGGCCAGTTCGTACGCAACAGGGGGCTTCGGCGCGAAGATCACGCCGGCATCGCGAGCGCGCTGCAACGATGCCTTGGCATCCGTCGGCAGTCGATTTTCATCACCCACGAAAGTGACGATCGGCATGCGGCCCCGATGCTGCAATTGCGCAGCGGCCTCGAAGCCGTCGCCCCCGTTGTTGCCCGGCCCGCAGGCGATCCAGATCGTGCGCGCATGCGGTGCGAGCGCCATCGCCAGCCGTGCCACGGCAAGGCCAGCGCGCTGCATCAGTGCGTGAGCGGGCAGTGTGGCTGCAGCGGCCTGTTCGATGCGGCGCGTCGCCGCGATGTCGAACAGGTCGGCGACGGTGGCGGGCGTGATGCGTTTCATCGGGCCATTTTGCCGCCCTATGATCGATGAATGATGCTCAAGAGCCTTGGCTGGCTGCTGGTCTTCCTGTTCGGGGGATTCGTTTTCTTCGTGATCGCAGCGATGGCGTGGGAGAGCGGGGTGGTGTGGGGCCTGGGGTTGCTGGGCGTCGTGTGGAGCGTCCTCCTGCTGGCCGACCTGATGCGATGGAGACCGTTGCGCGATGTGGCCTGGGTCGCGGGTGTCGGCTATGGTTTTGGCGTGATTCGCTGGCTCGACGTGCCGGTGGATGCCCTTCCCCTCGTGCTCCGCTTGCTGGTGGCTGGTGTTTATGCCCTGTGCCTGGCGTTCTTCACGCTGATCGCGCCCGGCCTGCTGGGATGGGTTGCCCAGAGACTCAGGCCGCCGGCGGAACGCGATCTGCCGGCCGAGCAGCCGCCAAGCCCTGAAATGCTTCGGCGGTGGGATCCTAGGGATTGAGCCGTTCGACGCCCAGGCCTTCGAGGTCCACGCCCGGGTCGCGTCCGCCGATCAGGTCGCCCAGCACGCGTGCGCTGCCGCACGACAACGCCCAGCCACTTGAGCCATGGCCGAGGTTGAGCCACACGCCCGGAATGCCGCTGGCGCCCAGCACCGGCGGGCCGTCGGGCAGCATCGGCCGCGCCCCCTTCCATTGCTGAACGCCGGATTGCAGCGTGGCAGCGCCCGGAAACCAATCGTGCAACACTTTGTAGAGCGTCTGGATCGCGGCCGGATTCATCGTGTCCAGCGAGCCGCCGATCTCGGCGCTGCCGGCCACGCGCACACGCTGGCCGAGGCGGGAGATGGCGACCTTGTAGCGCTCGTCCATCACCGCGCTGCGCGGCGCATTGAGCGGCTCGCGCACTGGTGCGCTGACCGAGTGGCCGTAGACCGGTGCGAGCGGAATGCGCAGGCCCAGAGGCCGCAGCAGCGCGGCAGAGGCCAGGCCGGCGCACACGATCACGGCGTCGAAGCGCAACGCTTCCGAGCCGCTGGCGAGCGACAGCGAGGTCGGCGCGGCGCGGCTCAGCGGCGCGATGTCGCAGTTGAAGTGAAACTGCGCACCGAGCGCCTCGGCCTCCCACTTGAGCAGCAACGCGAACTGGCGGCAATTGGCGACCTCGTCTTCCGGCAGATGGATGGCGCCCGCGAGAGGCGTGTCGGCGCTGAGCGCGGGTTCGATCCGCCGTGCCTCGTCGGCATCGACTTCGCGAAAGACGCTGCCGGCTGTGCGCAGCACCTCGAGTCCGGGCTGGATCAGCTTTTTTTCGCGCTTGGAGCGCAGCAGCACCAGGTAGCCGTCGCTGCGCTCGTAGCTGAGTTCGCGTGCTTCGGTCACCTCGTGCAGCCGGGTGCGGCTGTAGAACGCCAGCCGCTGCATGCGGGCACGGTTGGCGAGATAGGTTTCGAGCTTGCAGGCCTTCTGCCAGCGCGACATCCAGCCGAGGTCGCGCGAACTCAGCGGCCAGCGCAGCTTGATGGCGCCGTGCGAGGAGAGCAGCGAGCGCAGCACCTTGAGCCGCATGCCCGGTGCAGCCCACGGCGTGACATAGCCCGGCGCCACAACGCCGGCGTTGGCGAAACTTGCTTCTTCCGCGGCGGCACCACGGCGTTCGAACACGGTCACTTCATGGCCGTCGGAGACCAGTTCCCAAGCGGTGGTGACGCCGATGATGCCGGCGCCCACGATCGCGATTTTCATTGATTTTTCTGAGGTAAATGAGGCAGCTGGCGCCTGTAGGGAGGGCGCAGACAGCTATTATTTTTGCAGCGCTCGCTCCGCCTGCAGGGCGATGGCGAGCACGGCGTCATCATGCAGTGCGGCGTGCCACAGCATCAGGCCGACGGGCAATTCGCCGACGACGTGGCAGGGCAACGAGATGGCGCAGCCGTCGAGCATGTTGACGATCGACGGGTTGCGCAGCAGCAGCGCATTGACGCGGAAGAATTCATCGTCGCGCTCGGCGCCCGGCGCCACGCTGGCAATGGACGGCGCGGTGATCGGTACGGTTGGCGAGAGCACGGCATCGAAGGGCGCAAGCGCCGTCTCGATGCGGGCGATCCAGTCGCGGCGGGCATTGACGAGATCGATGTACTCGTGCGCCTTCATGCCGGCGCCGCGCAGGATGCGCTGCGCCACGCGCGGGTCGTAGCCGGCGCCGCTGCGCTCCAGCAGCAGGCGGTGCCAGGCATAGGATTCGGCCGCCGAGAAGCCGCCGGTGGCGTTGATGGACTGCAGGTCGGCCAGTTCGGGCAGCTCGAGCTCTTCGATGCGGGCACCCGCGGCGCGAAGCGTCTTCAGCGTGCGTTCGAAGGCGCTGGCCACGGCAGGTTCGATGCCGTCGAAGAACACGTTCTTCACGACGGCCAGCCTGTAGGCCGCGAGCGGTGCGGCGCCGGCCGTCACGCGCCGCGCCGAGAGGATTTCGTGTGCGGTGATTGCATCGCGCACGGAGCGCGTCATGGCGCAGACGGTGTCGAGTGAGGCCGAGAGCGGCAGCGCCCCGTCGGTCGGCACGAGGCGGGCCGTGCTCTTGAAGCCGACGATGCCGTTCAGTGCGGCCGGGATGCGGATCGAGCCACCCGTATCGGAGCCCAGGCCGATGAAGGCAGCGCCGCTGGCGACCGAGATCGCGGCGCCCGAGGACGAGCCGCCCGGGATCCGGGGCGTGACCGTGTCGCTCGCATTGGCTGGCGTCCCATGGTGCGGATTGACGCCCACACCCGAGAAAGCGAACTCGGTCATGTTGGTGCGCCCCGTGAGCACGCCGCCGGCTGCACGAAGCCGCGCCACCGCGACGGCGTCGGCCTTGGCTGCGGGCGCATGGGACAGCACCAAGGAACCAGCGGGTGTCGGCTGGCCTGCGATGTCGAACAAGTCCTTGGCGGTGAAGGCGAGGCCGGCAAGCCGGCTTTCCGCGGCCGCGTCGGCGGCGCCCTGCCGGGCCTCGTCGAACATCGTGCGGGTGAAAACGTGGGCGCAGGCCGGGGATTGGGAAATTTCGATGGCGTGCTCCATTTCGGTGCGCGCATCGGAGCCACCTGCCTGGAGGTCGAGACGGGTGGCGTGAAGGTCGTTCATGGGGTGCTGCAGGTGCCGCGGGCGGCTCGGTTCAAGGGGAAGGAGGGCAGCGGCCGTGCTATACTCTTTGGGTTTCGCTGGTCGAGCGACGGCTCCCGTTGCATCCAGCCAAACACATCCGCAAACCGGCCCAATCAAGGTGTTGTGATCCCATTCGAAAAGGGGCGCAAAACGGGCTGGATTTTAGACCCAACCTTTGGAGTAATTTCTAATGTCGACCACCATGCGCGAAATGCTGGAAGCCGGTGTCCATTTCGGTCACCAAACCCGCTTCTGGAACCCCAAGATGGCTCCGTTCATCTTTGGCCATCGCAACAAGATTCACATCATCAACCTGGAAAAGTCGCTCCCGATGTTCCAGGACGCGATGAAGTACGCCAAGCAGCTCACGGCCAACCGCGGCACGATCCTGATGGTCGGCACGAAGCGCCAGGCCCGTGAAATCGTGGCTGCTGAAGCCCGCCGCGCCGGCGTGCCTTTCGTCGACACCCGCTGGCTCGGCGGCATGCTGACCAACTTCAAGACCGTCAAGACCTCGATCAAGCGTCTGAAGGACATGAAGGCCCAGCAGGAAGCCGGCCTCGACAGCCTGAGCAAGAAAGAGCAGCTCACGTTCACGCGTGAGATCGAGAAGCTCGAGAAGGACATCGGCGGCATCCAGGACATGACCGCGCTGCCCGATGCCATCTTCGTGATCGACGTGGGCTTCCACAAGATCGCGGTGGCCGAAGCCAAGAAGCTCGGCATCCCGCTGATCGGTGTGGTGGACTCCAACCACTCGCCCGAAGGCATCGACTACGTGATTCCCGGCAACGACGACTCGTCGAAGGCCGTCACGCTGTACGCACGCGGCATCGCCGACGCGATCATCGAGGGCCGCAACAGCGCCACCGGTGACGTGGTCAAGGCCATCGCCGAAGGCAACAGCGACGAATTCGTCGAAGTCGAAGAAAGCGCTTCGGCCTGATTGGCGCGCTCGCGAGCCTGAAGAAGGGGCTTTGGTGCCCCTTTTTTTTAACCTGATTTTTGGATTTACGGAGATACAACAATGGCTGCAATCACCGCAAGCATGGTCGGCGAACTGCGCGCAAAGACCGACGCGCCGATGATGGAGTGCAAGAAGGCCCTGACCGAGGCCGAAGGCAACATGGAAAAGGCCGAAGAGCTGCTGCGCATCAAGCTCGGCAACAAGGCTGGCAAGGCGTCGGGCCGCATCACCGCCGAAGGCGTGGTCACGGCTTATGTCGACGGCGCTGCCGGCGGCATGATCGAAATCAACTGCGAAACCGACTTCGTCACCAAGAACGACAGCTTCCTGGCCCTGGCCAACGCCGCGGCAATGCTGGTCGCCAAGAACAACCCCGCAGACATCGCTGCGCTGGGCGCGCTGCCCTACGAGCAGGACGGCTTCGGTCCCACGCTCGAAGACGTGCGCAAGGGCCTGATCGGCAAGATCGGCGAGAACATGAGCTTCCGCCGCTTCAAGCACTTCACGGGCAACGGCAAGCTGGCTTCGTACCTGCACGGCACGCGCATCGGCGTGATGGTCGAGTTCGAGGGTGACGACACCCCGGCCAAGGACGTCGCGATGCACATCGCCGCCATGAAGCCGGTCGCCATCTCGGCCGCCGACGTGCCCGCCGACCTGATCGAAAAAGAGCGCGCTGTTGCCGCCGGCAAGGCCGAGGAAGACCGCAAGACGGCCGAAGCCGAAGGCAAGAAGCCGCAGCCGGCCGACATCGTTGCCAAGCGCATCGAAGGCGGCGTGCAGAAGTACCTCAAGGAAGTCTCGCTGCACAACCAGCCGTTCGTGAAGAACGACAAGCAGACCGTCGAGCAGATGCTCAAGGCCGCCAACACCACAATCAAGGGCTTCACCCTGTACGTGGTCGGCGAAGGCATTGAGAAGAAAGTTGACGACTTCGCTGCCGAAGTTGCCGCACAAGTCGCAGCGGCGAAGGCTGCTGCTTAAGCCTTTGCGGCTCCAGCGACGGTACGCCCACGCGTGCCGTCGTTTTTTCATCGCTACGTTTTACACTCGTTCCAGCCAACTCAAGGAAATTGCCCATGTCTGATGCCCGCCCAGCCCACAAGCGAATCTTGTTGAAGCTGTCGGGAGAGGCGTTAATGGGCGACGACGCTTTCGGCATCAACCGCGCGACCATCGTGCGCATGGTCCAGGAAGTGGCCGAGGTCGTGAACATGGGCGTCCAGGTAGCGGTCGTGATCGGCGGCGGCAACATCTTCCGCGGCGTCGCGGGCGGATCGGTCGGCATGGACCGCGCCACCGCCGACTACATGGGCATGCTGGCCACCGTCATGAATTCGCTGGCGCTTGCCGACGCGATGGACAAGCAGGGCCTGGTGGCCCGCGTGATGTCCGCCATCGCGATCGAGCAGGTGGTCGAGCCCTATGTGCGTCCCAAGGCCTTGCAGTACCTCGAAGAGGGCAAGGTCGTGGTGTTCGCAGCCGGTACCGGCAATCCGTTCTTCACCACCGACACGGCCGCCGCGCTGCGCGGCGCCGAGATCGGCGCGGAGCTGGTGCTCAAGGCGACGAAGGTGGACGGCGTCTATTCCGCCGACCCCAAGACCAACCCCGATGCAACACGCTACGTCTCGCTGAGTTTCGACGAGGCGATCGCGAAAAATCTCGGCATCATGGACGCCACGGCCTTTGCGCTGTGCCGCGACCAGAAGCTGCCGATCAAGGTGTTCTCGATCCTCAAGAACGGCGCGCTGAAACGTGTCGTGATGGGCGAGGACGAGGGCACGCTGGTGCATGCCTAGGAGTATTTGAGATGACCATTGCAGACATCCGCAATGCGACCGACGCGAAGATGAATCAGTCGCTCGCCGCATTCCAGAACAACCTCACCAAGATCCGTACCGGCCGTGCCAACTCGGCGCTGCTCGACTCGGTCCACGTCGAGTACTACGGCTCGCAAGTACCGCTGAGCCAGGTGGCGAACGTGTCGGTGCTCGACTCGCGCACCATCAGCGTCCAACCCTGGGAAAAGGGCATGGGCGCCAAGATCGAGAAGGCGATCCGCGAAAGCGACCTGGGCCTGAACCCCGCGTCGATGGGCGACCTGATCCGCGTGCCGCTGCCCGCCATGAGCGAAGAGCGCCGCAAGGAAATGACCAAGCTGGTTCGCAACGAAGGCGAAACCGCCAAGATCGCCACGCGCAACCTGCGCCGTGATGCGAACGAATCGGTCAAGAAGCTGGTGAAGGACAAGCTGGCGTCCGAGGACGACCAGAAGCGTGCCGAAGCCGAAATCCAGAAGGTCACCGACCGCCATATCGCGGAAATCGACCGCCTGGTCGCGGCCAAGGAAGCGGAGATCATGGCCGTTTGAGGCTTGTCATGGCCTCTTCGTTGCCGCGCATTCCCCACCACGTTGCCATCGTCATGGACGGCAACGGCCGCTGGGCGACGCGGCGATTCCTGCCTCGCGTGGCGGGGCACAAGCAGGGGGTCGAATCGCTGAGACGCTGCGTCAAGGCCTGCGCCGACCGCGGCGTGGGCGTTCTCACCGTGTTCGCGTTCTCTTCGGAGAACTGGAACCGCCCCGTCGAAGAAGTTTCCGGACTCATGGAGCTGATGGTGGGCGCGCTGGCGCGCGAGGTGCCGCGCCTGAGCAGTGACGGTGTGCGGCTGCATTTCGTCGGCGAACGTGCTGGCCTGTCCGCCAAGATGGTGGCCGGCCTGGTCGGGGCCGAGGAAACCACGGCGCACAACACGAAACTCGTGCTCAATGTCTGCTTCAACTATGGCGGGCGCTGGGACATTGCCCAGGCTGCGGCCAAGCTCGCCGAGCAGGGCCAGCCATTGACCGAGCTCAATCTCGATCGCGCGATGGCGCTGGCCCATGTGCCCGATCCCGACCTGTTCATCCGCACGGGCGGCGAGCAGCGGTTGTCGAATTTCCTGCTCTGGCAAAGCGCCTACGCCGAGCTGTTCTTCAGCGACAAGCTCTGGCCCGAATTCGACGAGGCCGCGCTGGACGAGGCCATCGCCGCATTCCAGAGC
>NZ_JBFUHN010000094.1:0-23567 GCF_056402375.1 Variovorax sp. P4_B10
GCCTAGGGCCGCAGGCCTCCTCCTTTATTTCGCTGCGCAGAGCACACCATCGGCGTGATCGCTCAGAGCAGCGGTTGATCGGCCAGCACAACGGCCGCGCCTCTCGTGCACAGGGCACCGGGTGCTCCCCGCAGCGAAATAAAGGAGGAGCGAAGCGGGGGACATTCGCGGAGGGGAGCACCCGGTGTCCTGTGCACGCACCCCGAAGAAACACACCCCGAAACGCACCTCAGAAGCAACCGAGATGACCAGCGTGTGAAACCCACGTTTCAAATAAGATCAATTCTCATCTGTTTGACTTTTAACTGACTTGAAGTCAGTATCGACGCCTTCCTCAACGACCCCGAAGGCGTCCATGGACTCCCCGAATCCGGCCCCGACCGATCCGCGCCGTCGCATGGCGCTCGTGGCGGCGGGGCTGCTCGCGAGCGCCAGGCCTCGCACCGCCGCGTCGACGGCGCGCGCCTGAGGCTGGCACCGAGATGCCGGCCGCGCTTGTGCCCGTGCGCCTCCGCGTGCGGCTTCATTCGATCTTCACCAGGGAGCTTTCAATGGTTCGCCACGAACTCGGCCAATGGCCGTTGGTCATCAGCGTCTCGTCCGGCCTGCAGACGCCGGAAAGCATGAACGCCTTCACCGAGGACTGGAACCGCTGGCTCGACCGCGGCGAGCCGTTCGCATCGCTGCGCGTGTTCGCCGACGCGCAAGCGTTGGTCCACCCCGAAGACAGTGCACAGAGCGCGAAGCGGTGGCTGCAGGCCCGCGGCGAAGACATCCGCCGCCATGTGATGGGCATGGCGAGCGTGGTGCCCGCCGACCAGTACGAGAAGATCCGCAAGATGAATGTCGAGAAGCTCTTCGGCATACCGGCGAGCACCTTTGCCAGCACCGACGATGCGCTGGCCTGGCTCCGCGAGCATGTGCTGGCGCCGCGCGGACTGCGGCTCGACGCGGCCGCGGTGCATGCGGCCATCGGCGCCGTGCGCGCAACCACTGTTCCCTGAGATCCTTGCCATGACACGAAGCGACCCGGTCATCCATCCAACCCCGGCGGGCGAAGCCGAATCCGCCGCGCCGCGCCGCCGCACCAAGGCGCCCGAGACCCGCGCCGTCGCGCTGATGGACGCGGCCGAGCGACTCTTCATCGCGAAGGGCATCGCCACCACCAGCATCGACGACATCGCAGCCGGCGCGCAGGTGGCCAAGGGCACTTTCTATCTGTACTTTCTGTCGAAGGAAGCGCTGCTGGGCGCGCTGCAGCAGCGCTTCGTCGATTCCTTCTGTGCACGCCTGCAGGAGGCCATGGACCGCCATCGTCCCGACAACCACCATGCACGCCTCAGGGCCTGGGTGGAGACGGGGCTCGAAACCTACCTCGACAACGTCGCGCTGCACGACGTGGTCTTCCACGAATACCGGCCCGAAGACCGGCGCATGCGCAACGACAACGCGGTCATCACGCAGCTGGTCGGCTTGCTGAAGCAGGGCGATGCTGCGGGAATCTGGGAAGTGGAAGACGCGATGCTGACCGCCGTGATCCTGTTCAACGCGCTGCACGGCGTGGCCGACGATGCGGTGGCGATAGGGCCGGCCGGCGACCCGGTTGCCGACCGCCGCCGGCGCGCCCGCGCGCTCACGCGATTCTTCGAGCAGGCGCTTCACCCCGACATCGACGACAGCGACGCGGCCTGAATGCCAGCTCAGGTCAGAGCTTGTAAAAGCGCTTGATCGAGTTCCAGGCGTCTTCCGGCGCATCGACGTATTCGAAGAGCTTCACGTCGCCCGGCGAGATCACGCCTTCGTCGACCAGGAAGTCGAAGTCGATCAGCTTCTTCCAGTAGTCGGAGCCGAACAGCACGATCGGCACCGGCTTCGACTTCTTGGTCTGCACCAGCGTGATCACCTCGAACAGCTCGTCGAGCGTGCCGAAGCCACCCGGGAACGCCACCAGCGCCTTCGCACGCATCATGAAATGCATCTTGCGGATCGCGAAGTAGTGGAACTTGAAGCTCAGCGCCGGCGTGACGTAGGGGTTGGCTTCTTCTTCCATCGGCAGCGCGATCGCGAGTCCGACCGAAAGCCCACCGCCTTCATGCGCGCCGCGGTTGGCGGCCTGCATGATGCCGGGGCCGCCGCCGGTGCAGACGAAGAGCTTGTCCTGCGGCTCCTTGTCGTTGCTGTACTGCGCGACCAGTTTGCCGAAGGTGCGTGCCTTCTCGTAGTAGTGCGAGCTGCGCGCCAGACGGCGCCAGCGCTCGGCCGCCACGGCATCGCCGGCGGCATCGGCCTGCGCGATCAGTGCGGCAGCGTCTTCCTCGCTGCGGAAGCGGGCGCTGCCGAAGACCACCACCGTGTTCTCGATGCCATGCTCGCGCTGCTCGAGGTCGGGTTTCATCAGCTCGAGCTGCATGCGGATGCCGCGGGTTTCGCGGCGCAGCAGGAACTCCGGATCGGCGAAGGCGATGCGCGAAGGATCGGGATCGAGCGGAAGGCCTTTTTCGGAGTGGGCCTTGAGCGTGGCCCAGGCGTCGGCCAAGCGTTTGTCGTGAAGATCGTGCGTGTTGTTCATGAAGGACTCGGACAGAAAGACCTGGTTGATTGTGCAGTGTTGCAACCGCCGTGCCCATCAAGCAAAAAAGGCTCCTTGCGGAGCCTTTTTTTGAACGTGGTGGCCGGCCGGGGAGCCGGTGGCACTCAGACGCGCTTGCGGTATTCGCCGGTGCGGGTGTCGATTTCGATCTTGTCGCCTTGCGCCACGAACAGCGGCACGCCGATTTCGAAGCCGGTAGCGATCTTGGCGGGCTTCATGACCTTGCCCGAGGTGTCGCCCTTGACGGCCGGCTCGGTCCAGGTGATTTCGCGCTCGACGCTGGTGGGCAGCTCGACCGAGATGGCCTTGCCGTCGTAGAACACCACTTCGACGGCCATGCCGTCTTCGAGGTAGCTCAGCGCGTCGCCCATGTTCTCGGCTTCGACTTCGTACTGGTTGTATTCGGTGTCCATGCAAACGTACATCGGGTCGGCGAAGTAGGAGTAGGTGCAATCCTTCTTCTCGAGCACGATCTGGTCGATCTTGTCGTCGGCCTTGAAGACCACTTCGGTGTTGAAGTTGGCGATCAGGCTCTTGAGCTTCATGCGCACGGTGGCGGAGTTGCGGCCGCCGCGGCTGTATTCGGTCTTGAGGACGACCATCGGGTCCTTGCCGTGCATGATGACGTTGCCGGCGCGGATTTCTTGAGCGATTTTCATAACAGGTTCTCTGGATGTTGGCCGCTCGGTGCACGGGGCCATCGGCGACGTTCGAAAAACGTTTTTGCCGGTATGTCTGGCCCCGCGGTACAGGTCCCGCGGCAGGTTTGGCGGAGAGCATCTCGGGTCCTGACGACCCGGGCCGAAATCCGCAAAGCCCACTATTTTAGCTTTTTCCGGCGATCAGCTGCCGCAGGTGGGTGACCAGGTCGTCCTGGTTGCGCAGCCTTTCGCGGCCGGCCCGGACCGTTTCCTGCCAAAGGCCCTCTGTTTCTGGGGGCGGCAGGGGGCTCTCGTCGAATCCGTTCCAGACGTGGTGAAAGCGCCTCAGCGAGGGCGGGGCACCGAGCCAGTCCAGCCAGGCGTTCAGCTTGGCGTGGTGGGCGTCGTCGTCCTGCGGGTAGATCTGCCAGACCAGCGGCACGCCGGCCCAGAGGGCGCGCACCAGCGAATCCTCGCCGCGCACGAAATTCAGGTCGCAGGCCCACAGCAGGTGGTCGAAATCCGGCTGCGTGAGGTAGGGGAGGTATGAAATTGATAGCGCGCCATGTCCGTGGGGCAAGCGGTCCTGCGGCGCCTGGCTCGCAAAATGGGCGTTGACCGCCTGTGTGGCGCGTCCTGCCGTCACCAGCAGCCGGGTGGGCTCCGGGCTTTCTGCCAGCCGGGCGATCAGGGCCGCCAGCGCGGGGGGCTCGTAGCAGAAGAGGGAGACGAGGCGTTCATCCTCACGCCATGGAATCTGTTGCGCCGCCAGCCATTGCACGCGATCGAAGCGCGCCTGCCGCTCCGGCAGGTCGGGCTCCCGCAGCAACCCGCCGGTTGCGGGCGTGAAGCCCGGGTAGTAGAAGCGCTTGCTCAACCCGGTGCCGGGTCCCCTGAACACCGGCGA
Source organism: Variovorax sp. P4_B10 (assembly GCF_056402375.1). Classification (NCBI taxonomy): domain Bacteria; kingdom Pseudomonadati; phylum Pseudomonadota; class Betaproteobacteria; order Burkholderiales; family Comamonadaceae; genus Variovorax; species Variovorax sp. P4_B10. The sequence continues at coordinate 4,139 of NZ_JBFUHN010000094.1, forward strand.
AGGCAGTCCGTGCAGGCGCTCGACGTACGGTTCCGCCGAAAGGTATTCGAGGTTGATCCATGCCCGGGCCGGCTTGCCCGCGGCCACCGGCTCGGCGAACCTCGCGATCAGCTCCGGCGCCGGCTCGCAGCCGAAAGCCTCGATCAGCACGTCGGGCGCCGGCGCGGCCGCGGCCTTCCGTACGGCGGCGGGATCGAGCCAGTCGATCACGTTCACGCCGTCGCAGCCCGCGGGCGCCATCCAGCGCAGCGCTGCCGCATCGTCGACCCACAGGCGCACGCGCTCGCCGAGTGCGGCCAGCTGGGAGGCCAGCCGCCAGCAGACGCCGAGATCGCCGTGGTTGTCGATGACCTTGCAGAAGATGTCCCATTGCATGGCCGCGAGTGTGCCCGTCTTCCGCCCGGCGCTGCTTGCTATGCTGGACCCCACAACCACCACCGGAGAGAGAAAGACCATGAGGATGCAGACCCGTCGCCGTTCGCAGTTTTCCCTTCGTTCCGCGAGAACCGTGCTCGCCCTGTCGCTGGCCCTGTGCGGCGTGGCCGGTGTTTCGGCACAAACGGCAGCCCCTTCGCCGACGCCGCAGCAGCAGCGCTTTCACGACATCTACAAAGAGCTGATCGAGATCAACACCACCCATTCGGTGGGCGACAACACGCTGGCGGCGCGCGCCATGGAAAAGCGCCTGATCGAATCGGGCTTCGCCCCCGGCGATATCCAGGTCTTCGAACCCTTCCCGAAGAAGGGCAACCTCGTGCTGCGCTTCAAGGGCAACGGCAGCAAGAAGCCGTTGCTGCTGCTGGCCCACGTCGACGTGGTCGAGGCCCGGCGCGAAGACTGGAAGACCGACCCGTTCCAGCTGCAGGAAACCGGCGGCTACTTCACCGCGCGCGGCGCCATCGACGACAAGGCCATGGCCTCGGCCCTCGTGTCGGTGCTGGGGCAGCTCAAGCAGGAAGGCTTCAAGCCCAGCCGCGACATCATCCTGGCGCTGACCGCCGACGAGGAGCGCGGCGATGCGCTCAGCAACGGCGCCTTCTGGCTCATCAGCAACAAGCCCGAGCTGCTGCAGGCCGAGTTCGGCATCAACGAAGGCGGCGGCGGCGAGCTGCGCGGCGGCAAGCCGAACCTGCACCGCATGCAGGTGGCCGAGAAGATGTACACCACCTACATGCTCGAGGCACGCGACGTGGGCGGCCACAGCTCGGTGCCGACGAAGAACAACCCGATCTACGCGCTCTCCGCCGGGCTGGAGCGACTGGGCAACTACGCCTTCCCGATCAAGCTCGCGGACGTCACCAAGACCTACTTCGCACGCAGCGCGCCGTTCGCCACCGGCCAGCTGGCCGACGACATGCGCGCCATCGGCGGCGGCAATCCCGATGCCGCGGTGATCGCGCGCATGATCGCCAATCCGGCCTACAACGCGCAGCTGCGCACCACCTGCGTGGCGACGATGGTGCAGGCCGGCCATGCCGAGAACGCGCTGCCGCAATCGGCCAAGGCCACGGTCAATTGCCGCATCCTGCCGCACGACGATCCCGAGGAAATCGAGCGCCTGCTGACCCAGGCGATCGGCAACGACAAGATCGTGGTGCGCAACATGGGCAAGCCGCTGCGCAGCCCGGCCTCGCCGCTCAATGGCGACCTCGTGAAGACGGTGGAGTCGCTCACGCAGCAGATGTGGCCCGGCGTGCCGGTGGTGCCCGCGATGAGCACCGGCGCCACCGACAGCCGCTTCCTGCGCAACGCCGGTATCCCGATGTACGGCGTGACCGGCATGTTCCTCGAACCGGCCGACGCGCGTGCACACGGCCTCGACGAGCGCATCGAGATCCAGCGCCTCTACGACGGGCGCGAGTTCCTGTACCGGCTGGTGTCGGAAGTCGCGAAGTAAATAGATAAGTGATCAGGCCAAAGGGCCGGCGCGGCGAGAGCTGCGCCGGCCCTTTGTCGTTCAGGGCGTGAAGGTGTCGCCCAGCACAATGCCTTCGCGGCGCGGGTCTGCACCGCCGGTCAGCACCGGCTTGCCGCCGACGTTCGTGCGAATGATGGTGCTCACGCCGCTGGACTGCGAGCCGAAGTTCACCGTGTGGCCGAGCGCGCGCAGGCCGGTGATCAGCGGATCGTTGTTGCCCGTGTTCGAGGTGTCGATGGCCGGGTGCTCGCCGCCCACGTTGGTCGCCGAGACTTTGGAGCCGGACCCCGTCTCGGTGTTGTTGGCGCCGAAGTCGACCAGCGACGTGGCTTGCTGGGCATCCAGACCCCAGTCCAGCGCACCGACCAGTGTCTTCACCACGTACTGGATGATGGTGCCGCCGCCCGGCGAGCCGGTGCCCATCACGAACTCGCCCATGCTGCCGTCGGTGGCCTTCTTGAACACCAGCGTCGGTGCCATCGTGCTGCGCGGGCGCTTGCCGGGCGCGACGCGGTTGGCCACCGGCAGGTTGTTGGCATCGACCGGGCTGGGCGAGAAGTCGGTCAGCTGGTTGTTCAGCATGAAGCCCTGCGTCATGTGGAACGAGCCGAGCGTGCTTTCGACCGTGGTCGTCATCGACACCACGTTGCCCTGCTTGTCGACGATGGTGAAGTGCGTGGTGCCGTGCTCTTCGGTCTTGTCGATGCCCAGCGGCACGTCGCCCAGGTTGCTGCCGGGCTGGGCGATGCCCATGCTGCGGCTCAGACTGATGAGGCTGGCGCGGCTTTGCAGGTAGGGCTTGTTGGTCAGCGAGTCGGTGCTGCCGCCGGGCAGCGGGACGAAGTCGGTGTCGGCCACGTACTTGTCGCGGTCGGCGTAGGCCAGGCGCTCGGCCTCGCTCACCAGGTGCACGCCCATCACCGTAGGCTTGCCGCCCTCGATGTCGATCGCCGTCGGCTTGTAGAGGCCGAGGTTGAAGGTCTCGAGGATGCCGAGGCTCGCCACCACCGCGATGCCGCCCGAGGACGGCGGCGACATGCTGCAGACGTAGTAGTCGCGGTAGGTGCCGCAGACCGGGTCGCGGCGCTTGGCGGCGTAGTTGGCCAGGTCGGTCAGCGTGGTCTTGCCGGGGGTGATGGCGGAGCCGTCGCTGGCTGCCGTGGTGACGCCGATCTTGTCGACGATGCCCTTGGCGATGTCGCCGGTGTAGAACGCGTTGGCGCCCTGCGTGGCGATGGTCGAGAGTGTCTTGGCGTAGGCCGGGTTCTGCAGCCTGGTGCCCAGGGCCTTGGGTGTGCCGTCGGCGTTGAAGAAATAGGCCGTGGCTTCGGCATCGCGCTTCAGGCTTGTCGCGGAAGATGAAATGGCCGCCGCCATGCGGCCGCCGATCAGGAAGCCGTCGGACGCCAGCGTGATGCCGTAGCCGAACAGGTCTTTCCACGGCAGCTTGCCGTGGTCCTGGTAGGCGATGTCGAGCATGCGCACGGCGCCGGGCGTGCCGATGGAGCGGCCGCTCCATCGGGCGCCACCGGGCTTGGGCGCCGTCTGGTCGTTGGTGTCGTCGATCCAGCGCAGGTAGTTGGCCGTGGCCGCCGCAGGCGCGGTCTCGCGGCCGTCATAGGCCTGCACCTTCTTCTTCGCCGCGTCGTAATAGAGCATGAAGGCGCCGCCACCCAGGCCGCTCGATTGCGGCTCGACGAGGCCGAGCACGGCTTGCACCGCCACTGCCGCATCGACCGCGCTGCCGCCTGCCTTGAGGACATCGCAGCCCGCGCGCGTGGCCAGCGGATGGTTCGCGACCACCATGTAGGTCCTGGCGTAGACCAGCTTGTGGCCGGGCGCATAGCCCGAGGCCGCTTCGGGCGCCGCCGGATCGCCCGGGTCGCCGGAGCCGACGACCACCGGCGCATTGCCGGTCGGTGTGAGGCAGCCGTTGTCGGGAGCGGCCGGGGCCGGTGGCTGGTTGGCTGCAGTGATCGCGTTGATCGCGGCAATGGCGGCCAGGTTGTTCGCGGCGTCCTGCGCATTGTTGCTGGAACCGCCGCATCCCCAGAGGCTCAGTGAGAGGGCGATGGGCGTCAAGGCGCACCAGGTGCGTTGGGTTGTCGTCATGCAGGTTTCCCGAATAGGTATAGGTAAGAAAGCACGGGCGCTCCTCACGCCCGTTTGCATTCTTCAGCACGTTCCGTTCCAGCCGCGTCCGGGTTTGCGACGGGCAGCGACGAGGGCTTTCGGGGCGCGCCACAATAGCCGGCATGTCAGACGTGCATTCCGATCAACTGCTCAGCGAAGTCGCGGCCCTGCCGCAACTGCCGGGCGTCTACCGCTATTTCGACGCGGCCGGCGCGGTGCTCTATGTGGGCAAGGCGCGCAACCTCAAGAAGCGGGTTGCCAACTACTTCCAGAAGAACCACGGCGGCACCCGCATCGGTCACATGATCTCGAAGATCGTGCGCATGGAGACCACCGTGGTGCGCTCCGAGGCCGAGGCGCTGCTGCTCGAGAACAACCTGATCAAGACGCTCAAGCCGCGCTACAACATCCTGTTTCGCGACGACAAGAGCTACCCCTACCTGAAGATCGCGTCGCACCAGTTTCCGCGGCTGGCCTACTACCGCGGCGCGGTCGACAAGAAGCACCGCTACTTCGGGCCGTACCCGAGCGCCTGGGCGGTGAAGGAGTCGATCCAGCTGCTGCAGAAGGTGTTCAAGCTGCGCACCTGCGAGGACACGGTGTATGCCAACCGCACGCGGCCCTGCCTGCTGTACCAGATCAAGCGCTGCACCGGACCCTGCGTGGGCTACATCGCGCCCGAGGCCTATGCACAGGACGTGGCCAGCGCCGAGGCTTTCCTGATGGGCGACACCCAGCTCGTGCTTTCCAAGCTCGAGCAGCGCATGACGATGCATGCCGAGAAGCTCGAGTTCGAGCAGGCGGCCGAGTTGCGCAACCAGATGTCGGCGATCTCGCGTGTGCTGCACCAGCAGTCGATCGAGATCGCGTCGGACAAGGACGTGGACATCCTCGCCGTCAAGGTGCAGGGCGGCAAGGCCTGCGTCAACCTCGCGATGGTGCGCGGCGGCCGCCACCTGGGCGATCGGCCCTACTTTCCCGTGCACGTGGAAGACGCGGCGCAGATTCACCATGGCGAGCTGGACGTGGAGGAGGGCGCTGCGCCCGTCGCGGCCGATCCGATCGAAGTGCAGGTGCTCGAGGCTTTCATCGCCCAGCACTACATCGACGTGCCGGTGCCGGCCACGCTGGTGCTGAGCGAGCTCGTGAGCCGCGAGCTGATCGAGGCGATTTCCGAGCAGGCCGGCGCGCGCGTGACGGCCGTGTTCCAGCCGCACGAGCAGCGCCGGCACTGGCTCGAAATGGCCCAGACGAACGCCGGCCTGCAACTGGCCCGGCTGCTGGCCGAAGAAGGCTCGCAGCAGGCGCGCACCCGTGCGTTGACCGATGCGCTCGAACTTGCCTCCGACGATCTCGACAACTTCCGCGTCGAATGCTTCGACATCTCGCACACGGCGGGCGAGGCCACGCAGGCCTCGTGCGTGGTGTTCGAGCACCACACGATGCAGAACCGCGAATACCGCCGCTACAACATCGAGGGCATCACCCCCGGCGACGACTACGCCGCGATGCGCCAGGTGCTGCACCGCCGCTACGGCAAGCTGGCCGAGGCGATGGCGGCCGAGACCGAAGCGCTGCCTCCGGGCGATGCCGAGAGCGAAGGTGTCGAGGGCAGCGGCGCATCGCCCAAGACCCGGACCGCGCGCATGCCCGAGCTGGTGCTGGTCGACGGCGGCAAGGGGCAGGTGTCGATGGCGCGCGAGGTGTTCAGTGAACTGGGCTTGCCGCTGTCCTTGATCGTCGGCGTCGAGAAGGGCGAGGGCCGCAAGGTCGGGCTCGAAGAGCTGGTGTTCGCCGATGGCCGCGAGAAGGTCTACCTGGGCAAGGACTCTGCCGCGTTGATGCTGGTGGCGCAGATCCGCGACGAGGCCCACCGCTTCGCCATCACCGGCATGCGGGCCAAGCGCGCGAAGGTGCGGGTGGGGGGCAGCCAGCTGGAAGACATTCCGGGCATCGGGCCGAAGCGCCGGGCGCGCCTGCTGCAGCGCTTCGGCGGCATCCGTGGCGTGGCTGCGGCCAGCGTGGAAGACATCGCATCGGTCGAAGGCATTGCCATCGACCTGGCCGAGGAAATCTACAAGGCCTTGCATTGAAGGAAAACACCGAGAGGTGAGCAAGCCTGCGGGGTCATCCCGCCATGACACAATCAAGCGATGTTCTGGACACTACCGACCATCATGACCTGGACGCGCATCGTCGCGATCCCTTTGATCGTCGGTGTGTTCTACCTGCCGATGGCCGAGCCGATGCGCAACCTGATCGCCACGGTCATGTTCATCGTCTTCGCCGCCACCGACTGGCTCGACGGCTACCTGGCGCGCAAGCTCAACCAGACTTCGGCCTTCGGCGCCTTCCTCGATCCGGTGGCCGACAAGTTCCTGGTGTGCGCCTCGCTGCTGGTGCTGGTGCACCTGCAGCGCGCCGACGTGTTCGTGGCGCTGATCATCATCGGCCGCGAGATCGCCATCTCGGCCCTGCGCGAATGGATGGCGCAGATCGGCGCCGGCAAGAGCGTGGCGGTGCACATGATCGGCAAGGTCAAGACGACCGTGCAGATGATCGCGATTCCGTTCCTGCTCTATGACGGGCGGCTGTTCAAGGTTATCGACACCGGCCTGTGGGGCCAGTGGCTGATCTGGATCTCGGCCGTGCTCACCGTCTGGTCGATGGTCTATTACCTGCAAAAGGCCATTCCCGAGATCCGGGCCCGGACGAAATGACGGCAGCGGCCGCCGCGGCACGCGGCTCGGGCTGGCTGCGCGCGATGCCGGCGGTCTTCGTGCTGATCTGGAGCACGGGTTTCATCGTCGCGCGCTATGGCATGCCCTACGCGCCGCCCCTCAAGTTCCTGGCTGTGCGCTATGCGCTGTCCCTGGTGTGCTTCGGCCTCTGGGTGGCGCTGGCGCGGGTCGCGTGGCCCAAGGAGCGCGCGCAATGGGGGCATCTGGCTGTCACCGGTGTCCTGATGCAGGCGGGTTATCTGGGCGGGGTCTGGGCCACGGTGCATGCGGGCATGGGTGCGGGGCTGGTTGCGCTGCTGGTCGGCATCCAGCCGGTGCTCACCGCCGTCTGGCTTTCGTTCAATGGCGGGCGCATCTCGCAGCGGCAATGGGCCGGGCTGGTTCTCGGCTTTGCGGGCCTGGTGCTCGTGGTGTCGCGCAAGTTCGGGCAGGGCGCCGAGGTCAACGCGTTGACGATGGGGCTGGCGGTCATGGCGCTTCTTTCGATCACTGCGGGTACGCTCTATCAGAAGCGCTTCGTTGCGCCTTGCGATGTGCGCAGCGCGAGCGCCGTGCAGATGGCGGCGGCGCTGCTCGTGACCTTGCCCTTTGCGGCGCTGGAATCGCAGGGCATCGAATGGAATGCGTACTCGACCGGCGCGATGGCCTGGTCGGTGCTGGCGCTGTCGCTCGGCGGCAGCTCGCTGCTCTACATGCTGATCCAGCGCGGCACGGCCACGGCGGTCACGAGCCTGCTCTACCTGGTGCCGCCGTGTACCGCGGTCATGGCCTGGCTGCTGTTCGCCGAGCCGATCACCTTGACGACGCTGCTCGGCATCGGACTGACCGCCATCGGCGTGAGCCTGGTGGTGCGCAGCGAGCGCTGACCCGGCGCTTTCCCTTTCAGCGCGAGCCGGGCTTGCCCGGCTTCCAGGGCTCGCCGCGAAACTGCTCCGCCAGATGGTCGAGCAGCAGGCGCACGCGGCGCGGCGTCTTCGGGCGCCAGGGCGCGACCCAATGGATGTCGGCATCGGGCATCGCGTACTGCGGCAGCACACGCACCAGCGCGCCGGTGGCGAGCTGCGGCGCAATGTCCCACAGGCTGCGCAGCATGATGCCGTGGCCCGCCAGGCACCAGTCGCGCACCATCTCGCCCGAATTGCTGGCGAGCGGCCCCTGGACACGGACGCGCGCCGTGCTGCCGTCGCGCGCGTGGCGCAGCGTCCAGAGCGCGAACTGGCGCTGGTTGACGTCGCCGTTCTCGCGCGCGACCAGGCACGCGTGCGAGGTCAACGCATCGACCGTGGCCGGCATGCCGTGCTGCGCGATGTACGAGGGCGCAGCGGCCAGCACGCGCTGGTTGCGCGCGATGCGGCGTGTGACCCAGTCGGCTGCGCGGTGCTGTTGCACGGCCCACAGCCAGAGGGCGCCGTCGTAGCCCTCTGCGCCCAGGTCGGGCAGCTGTTCGGTCAACAACAGTTCGATCTGCAGGGCAGGGTGCCGTGCCTGGAACGCAGCCAGCGCCGGCCCGAGCCAGCGCCGGCCGAAACCGAAGGTGGCGGCAAGGCGGATCGTGCCGATCAGTTCGTTCTGCCGCTCGCCGAGCTCGCTTTCGAGCGCGGCAAAACCGTCGAGCAAGGTCCGGGCATGTAGGCAGACGGCCTCGCCTTCCGCCGTGACGCTGAGCCGCCGCGTGGTGCGATCGAACAGGCGCTGACCCAAGCGTGTTTCGAGCGCACCGAGCCGCTTGGTGATGACGGAGGGCACGACGTCGAGCGTGGCCGCTGCGCCTGCGAGGCTGCCCTGGTCGCGGATGGCCAGCACCAGTTCGAGATCGCTGCGCTCCAGCGAGGATGGATTCATGCCAATTTGGAAAGTATGAATTGGCTGATTGTTGCTTGATGATCGCCGGGGCGCAACGCACAATCGTTCCCGTGACTGTCTCCTTCCTCGCATTTCCCACCTTCGACATCGAGCGCAACGGTGTGCGCATCCATGGCCGCGTCGGCGGCCGCGGGGCGCCGCTGCTGCTGCTGCACGGTCATCCGCAAACGCATGCCATCTGGCATCGCGTGGCGCCCGCGCTGGCCGAACGGTTCACGGTGGTCGCGGTGGACCTTCGCGGCTATGGCGATTCGGGCCGGCCTGCGGCCGATGCCGATCACCTGGCATACAGCAAGCGGGAAATGGCGCTCGATGCGCTCGCTGCCATGCGGCACCACGGCTTCGAACGCTTCGGCGTGCTGGCCCACGATCGTGGCGCGCGCGTGGCGCACCGGCTCGCGGCGGACCATCCGGCGGCCGTCGAGCGGATGCTGTTGCTCGACATCGCACCCACGCTCTCGATGTACGAGAACACCTCCGAGGCATTCGCGAAAGCCTACTGGCACTGGTTCTTCCTGATCCAGCCGCCGCCGCTGCCCGAGGCGTTGATCGCTTCCGATCCGGTGCGCTACGTGCGCAGCGTGATGGGCGGCCGGCATGCGGGTCTCGCGCCTTTTGCGCCCGAAGTGCTGGCCGAATACGAGCGCTGTGCCGGGATCGCCGGCACGGCCGAATCCATTTGCGAGGACTACCGCGCCTCCGCCACCATCGACCTCGTGCACGACCGGGCCGACATCGCCGCCGGCCGGCGGCTCGTGCAGCCGCTGCGCGTGCTGTGGGGCGAGCACGGCGCAGTAGGGCGCGCATTCGACGTGCTGGCGCTGTGGCGCGAACGCGCCGCCGACGTGTCGGGCCGCGCCTTGCCATGCGGCCACTACGTTCCCGAAGAAGCCCCCGGCGAGCTGCTCGCCGAGGCGCTGGAATTCTTTCTCTCATCACCCCCACAAGCAGGAGCCCGACCATGAGCACCCACAGAATCGCAGTCATCGCCGGCGACGGCATCGGCAAGGAAACCATGCCCGAGGGGCTGCGCGTGCTCGATGCTGCGGCGCGCAAGTTCGGCATTGACCTGAAGTTCGACCACTTCGATTTCTCGAGCTGGGACTACTGCGAGAAGCACGGCAAGATGCTGCCCGACAACTGGAAAGACCAGATCGGCGGCCATGACGCGATCTACTTCGGCGCGGTCGGCTGGCCCGAGAAGATTCCCGACCATGTGTCGCTCTGGGGCTCGCTGCTGTTGTTCCGCCGCGAGTTCGACCAGTACGTCAACCTGCGTCCCGCACGCTTGATGCCCGGCATCATCGCGCCCGTGGTGCGGCGCGACGGCACGCCGCGCCAGCCTGGCGAGATCGACATGTACATCGTGCGCGAGAACACGGAGGGCGAGTACTCGAGCATCGGCGGGCGCATGTACGAAGGCACGCCGCGCGAGATCGTGGTGCAGGAAACAGTGATGTCGCGCGTGGGTGTCGACCGGGTGCTCAAGTTCGCGTTCGAGCTCGCAGAGGCGCGGCCGAAGAAGCACCTGACGAGCGCCACCAAGTCGAACGGCATCTCGATCACCATGCCCTATTGGGATGAGCGCGTGGCCGAGATGGCGAAGAACTATTCGGACGTGAAGCTCGACAAGTTCCACATCGACATCCTCACGGCGCACTTCGTGCAACGGCCCGACTTCTTCGACGTGGTGGTGGCGAGCAACCTGTTCGGCGACATCCTCTCCGACCTCGGCCCGGCCTGTACCGGCACCATCGGCATCGCGCCGAGCGCCAACCTCAATCCCGAGCGCACCATGCCGTCGCTGTTCGAACCGGTGCACGGCTCGGCCCCCGACATCGCCGGAAAGGGCATCGCGAACCCGATCGGCCAGATCTGGTGCGGCGCGATGATGCTGGAGTTCCTGGGCCACAAGAAGGCGCACGACGCGATCCTTTCGACCATCGAGAAGGTGCTCGCGCCCCAAAGCGGAGCACCGCGCACCCCGGATATCGGTGGGAACGCAAGCACCAGCGACCTCGGAAAGGCAATTGCCGAAGCGCTTTGAAAAGTACTTCACGAAACGTCCCGAAAAGTGCGCCACGAAACGCCCCTAAAATCGCGCGCTCCGCTGCGCTGCATGGCCTCGTGTCTTATTGACACCCTGCAGGGCAGTGGTTGTAATCCTCGCTGGCAGTGCGCTGCCGAGGCGTCAGGCCTGCCAGGCTCTTGAGTCGCACCACTTGCGGCCAGGTCACAGCTGACGAAAGCCGACCAACTTTTCTCTACAAGGGGCCCTTGTGAACAAGACCGAACTGATTGAGCACATCGCAAAGAACGCCGATATTTCCAAAGCAGCTGCCACCCGCGCGCTCGAATCCACCATCGGCGCCATTCGTACCACGCTCAAGAAGGGCGGCTCCGTGTCGCTCGTCGGTTTCGGCACTTTCGCAGTCGGTAAACGGGCCGCACGCACCGGCCGCAATCCCCGCACCGGCGACGCGATTAAAATCAAGGCAGCCAAGATTCCGAAGTTCCGTCCGGGCAAGGCGCTGAAAGACGCGCTCAACTAAAGACGTAGACTCGGAGAGTATTCCCGGTGGGGTGCTTAGCTCAGTTGGTAGAGCGGCGCCCTTACAAGGCGTAGGTCGGGGGTTCGAGCCCCTCAGCACCCACCACCACCCGATGCAAAGGCGAACACCAGTTCGCCTTTTTTATTGCCGTCCGACATCCGTCGAAAAAGAGTGTTCAAGCATGTTTGATTTCTTCCGCAAGTACAACAAGATCGTCATGATTTTCTTGTTCTTGCTGATCATTCCCTCGTTCGTGCTCTTCGGCGTCGAGCGCTACCAAGGCGCAGGCCGCGACGAGAAGGTTGCCCGTATCGAGGGTCACGACATCACGAAGCCCGAGTGGGATGCGCAGCACCGCATCGAGACGGACCGCATCCGCCAGCAGTCGCCCAACGTCGACCCGACGGTGCTCGACTCGGACGCCTTGCGCTATGCAACGCTGGAGCGCATGGTGCGCGACCGCGTGCTGGCCGCAGCGGCAGCCAAGTCGAACATGACGGTGTCCGAAGACCGGCTCGCGCGGATCTTTGCGCAGGACCCGGGCCTCGCCTCCTTCCGCACACCCGACGGCAAGTTCGACCGCGAGACCTTCCAGCGCGTGACGGGCCGCACGCCCGAGCAATACGAAGCCTCGGTGCGCGCGGACATGTCCACGCAGCAGGTGCTGCTCGGTGTTTCGGGCACGGCCCTCACGCCGCCCGCACTGGTGTCCACCACGGTCAATGCCTTCTACGATCGCCGCGAGATCCAGGTGGCGCGCTTCAGCCCCGAGAGCTTCGCGTCGAAGGTGGCCGTGAGCGACGCCGACATCGAGGCCTACTACAAGGACCATGCGGCCCAGTACAAGGCGCCGGAGCAGGCCAGCATCGAATACCTGGTGCTCGACCTCGACGCGGCCAAGAAGAACGTCGTCGTCAACGAGGCCGATCTCAAGAGCTACTATGAAAACAACAAGGCGCGCTTCGGCACGAAGGAAGAGCGCCGCGCCAGCCACATCCTGATCACTGCGCCGGCCAGCATGTCCGCCGCCGATCGCGCCAAGGCGAAGGCCAAGGCCGAGCAACTGCTCGCCGATGTGAGGAAGGCGCCCAACACCTTCGCCGACGTGGCGCGCAAGAACTCGCAGGACCCGGGCTCGGCAGAGAAGGGCGGAGATCTCGACTTCGTCACCCAGGGTGCGATGGTCAAGCCGTTCGAAGACGCGATGTTCTCGCTCAAGAAGGGCGAGATCAGCGGCGTCGTCGAAACCGAGTTCGGCTATCACATCATCCATCTGGCCGACATCAAGCCGGCCGTGGTGCCGCCCTTCGAGCAGGTGCGCGCCACGATCGAGAACGAATTCCGTGCCCAGCAGGCCACGCAGGAATTCGCAAAGGCCGCGGAGGCCTTCACCGACGCGGTCTACCAGACGCCCGACAGCCTCAAGCCTGCAGCCGACAAGCTGAAGCTCACGATCCAGACGGCGAACAACGTTGCACGCACGCCCGCGCCGGGCGCCAAGGGGCCATTGGGCAGCCGCAACTTCCTGAGCGCGCTGTTTGCGAACGACTCGCTCGAACGCAAGCAGAACACCGAGGCGATCGAAGTCGGCTCCAGCCAACTCGCATCGGGGCGCGTGACGCAGTACACGGCCGCGCACCCGGTCCCGCTGGCCGAGGTCAAGGACAAGATCCGCGCGCAGATCGTCACCGAGCGCGCTGCGGTGCTGGCCAAGACCGAAGGCGAAGCCAAGCTCGCCGCATGGACCGCCAAGGCGGACGGCGCCACCTTCGGCGCGCCTGTCACGGTGTCGCGCATCGATGCGCAATCGCAGCCCGTTCCGGTGATCGATGCCGCATTGCGCGCCGATGCCGCCAAGCTGCCTTCGCTGGTGGGCGTGGACCTGGGCACGCAAGGCTATGCGGTGGTTCGCGTGACCAAGGTCGTTCCGCGCACGCCGCCGTCGCCTGAACAGGCGCAGCAGGAAGGCGCGCAGGTCGGCCAGTCCGTGACTGCCGCCGAAGCTGCGGCGTACTACAACCTGCTGAAGGACCGCTTCAAGGCGGAGATCCTGGTGCCGAAGCCGGCGGATACGCTGCCTGCCGCGGCGCGCTGACAAGGCGCTGCATCCACCAACGCCCGGGCCAATGACCCGGGCTTTTTTTTGGTCGCACGTGGGACAAGCGCGGCTCCCGCTTCTTGCCAGAATCCCGGGCATGGGAACCCTTTATCTCGTGCGCCACGGGCAGGCCAGTTTTGGCGCTGCCGACTATGACAACCTGAGCGAGCTCGGACACCGGCAGTCCGTGCGCCTGGGTGAGTATTGGCGCGAGCGCGGCATGAAGTTCGACGCTGTCATCGCCGGCACGCTGAAGCGGCATCGCCAGACCTGGGAGGGCATCGCCAAGGGCCTGGGACTGGCACGCGACGACGTGCTGCCGTGGCCCGGACTCAACGAGTACGACAGCGAAGCCGTCATTGCCACGATCCACGAGGGCAAGCTCGAGAAGCCCGATTCGCCCGAGATGTACCGCCATCACTTTCGCCTGTTGCGCGAAGGCCTGGGCGCGTGGATGCAGGGCAGGGCCGCACCGGTGGGCATGCCGAGCTATGCCGACTTTCTGGCTGGCGTGACAACCGCGCTCGATCATGTGCGCGACCGGCATCACGGTGCGAAGGTGCTGGTGGTGTCGAGCGGCGGGCCGATCAGCACCGCGGTCGGCCATGTGCTGGGCACGAGCGCCGAGACGACCATCGAACTCAACCTGCGCATCCGCAATACCTCGGTGACGGAGTTCGCCTTCACGCCCAAGCGCCACATGCTGGTGACCTACAACACGCTGCCGCATCTCGACGGCCCGGCGTACGAGGACTGGATCACCTATTCCTGAGCGCCGCGCGGCGCGTCAGGCCTGCCAGACGCCGTAGCCGGCCTTGCGCAATGCGATGCCGAGGTCGACCTCCATCAGACGTGCGTCGTCATAAGGCATCGGGTTGTAGCGCTCGTAGAGCGCGGGCAGCAGCCGCAAACCGAACTCCTGCACGAAGCTGTTGGCCTGGATGCCGGCCTTGTGCTTGTCGAAGCGGATATCGGGGTCGAGGCCCGTCATGCCCACATAGACGAAAGGCTTGCCGAGTTGGTAGTCGGGGTTGGCGCGCCTGAAGCGGCTGCTGTTCCACACGCAGTCGTCGAGTTCGACCACGTAGACGTGGTGCCTGGCGCGCGGCTTGCGGGGCATCGGCTTCGAGGTCGCGGCGGCAAGGCCGCGCCGGGCATCAGCTCTTGCGCTTGATCAGGCCGTAGAGGATCAGCAGCACGATCGCGCCCAGCACGGAAGCGATGAAGCCGGCGCCCTGGCCCGCGGTGTACCAGCCCATGGCCTGGCCGACGTAGGTCACGATCAGCGAGCCTGCGATGCCGATCAGCGTGGTCACGATGAAGCCGGCGGAATCGTCGCCCGGCTTGACGGCACGTGCCACGAGACCCACGACGAACCCGATCAGAATGGTCCAGACGATGCTCATGAAGAAATTCCTTTGGTGAAGTGGACGTGGCGACAAGCCATGCCCGTCTGCGCGGGCCGCGTCGATGATAGCGGAGCCATGTGAGCGTTCGCACCGGCGATTCAGATCGGACATGAGAGCGAGAATTTTTTCCGCGAGGGCAGCGATGAGGGCGCTGTGGCGTCCTACAGCGTGCGGCTGGATGCGGGGCTATACCGGATGCATGCTTGAAAAATTACCCGAAGCGGTCGGTCGTGCACTGCACGGCGTACGCGCCGGCCTGGACAAGATCGTTTTCAACACGCTAGGCCTGCGAGAAGGCATGGCGTCGATTGCACTGACCAGCGTGGCTTTTGCCGACCATGCACCGCTGCCGCCGTGTTACACGGCCGATGGCGAAGGCGTCTCGCCGCCATTGCAATGGACGGGGTTGCCTTCCGGCGCTGCGTCATTGCTGTTGATCGTCGAAGACGCCGATTCGCCCACACCGCATCCGTTGGTGCATGCAATCGTGGTCGGTCTGCGCCCCGAGGACGGTTCCTTGCCGGAAGCCGCCATCCCCAGTCATGGCCAAGAAGGTGCCGGCTTGCATGTCGGGCGCAATTCGAGCCTGCAATCGGCCTGGTTGCCGCCGGACCCGCCGCCCGGCCATGGCGTGCATCGCTACGCCTTTCAGTTGTTCGCCCTGGCCAGCACGCCTGTGTTTTCAGAAGCGCCTGGACGCGACGAGATATTCGGCGCGCTGCGTGGCCACGCCATCGCCAGCGGGCTGCTGATCGGCACTTGCGAACGGCCTGACAGTTCGATCAAGATCAGGGAGGGCGTTGCGCCGGCGGGGCCGTTGGCGGCGGGTTGAATGTGAATTTCAAACCACGCTGTGGCCCGATGGAGTCGAAACGGCGATTTTTGACGCTACAATTGCGGGCTCTGCGGTGGCTGTAGCTCAGCTGGTAGAGTCCCAGATTGTGATTCTGGTCGTCGTGGGTTCGAGTCCCATCAGCCACCCCAAAAAATACCTCCCTTGCGCTATTGTTCAATAGCACATTCAAGGGAATACAACGCCGGGTTTACCCGGCGTTGTCATTTCCGGCGCACTGCTTCCAGCGGCCCTGCGCGACAGACTTCTTCCCCCTCTCTCCCTCGATATAAAGCGCCGAACCGGCGCGTTTTGCGTTGCGCGCTGTTGCACTAACCCCGACGAATGGCGATCTTTTCCCGCGTCGGTGTACTTGTGGCAAATGTAAATTGAATTAAAATCCAGCCGTTTTCAATTTTCAGGAGTCCAACAATGGCTTCGACCCTTGCCGATATCAATTCCCAGATCAAGAAGCACGACGAGCAGATTGCGCAATTGCGCAAGCAGGCCGAAGACCTGCGCAACCAGGAACGCGCGGGCGTGATCGAGGAGTTGCGCAAGAAGATCGCGGAATACGGCTTGACGGCCTCCGACCTGAAACTCGGCGGCCGCGGTGTGGCCGCCAAACGCAGTGCAGGTGCCGCTTCGCCCAAGGCTGCCGCCAAATACCGTGGCCCGACGGGCGAAACCTGGTCTGGCGGCCGTGGCCGCAAGCCGCGCTGGGTCACCGAAGCATTGGCGGCGGGCAAGTCGCTTTCCGATTACGAGATCAAGTAAACGCCCGGAACGGCCGAGCATTTATCAATAAAAAGGCCCGCATGAGCGGGCTTTTTTATTGAGCGTGGAAACGAGGCTCGCTCAGTTCACCATCACGAGTTTTCCTTTGACGCCGCGCGAGCCCATGTGCGCATACGCAGCCTTCAATTCCGCCATCGGCATCGTGCTGTCGATCACCGGCTTGATCTTTCCCTGACCGTACCACTGCGCCAATTCGGCCATCATCTGTGCATTGGCCTTGGGCTCGCGCCTGGCGAAATCGCCCCAGAACACACCCACGAGCGAAGCACCTTTCAACAAGGTCAGATTCAATGGCAGCGACGGAATGGGGCCAGATGCAAAACCCACCACCAAATAGCGACCGCGCCAGGCAATGGAGCGAAAAGCCGGTTCTGCAAAATCCCCGCCCACCGGGTCGTAAATGACATCCGGGCCCTTGCCGTCGGTTGCGGCCTTGATCGCATCGCGAAAGCCATTGGGCAACGCATGCGTCGTGTAGTTGATCGTGGCATCTGCACCAATGGATCGGCAGAGTTCGCATTTCTCGTCGGTGGAGGCTGCTGCAATCACCCTGGCGCCGGCGGCCTTTGCAATCTGGATGGCGGCAGTGCCCACACCGCCTGCTGCACCGAGCACCAGCACCGTTTCACCGGCCTTGAGTTGCGCGCGGTCCATCAGCGCATGCCACGAGGTGGCATAGATCATGATGAATGCCGCCGCGTCGACGTAACCGAAGCCCTCGGGCAGCGGCATGCACATCGCCGCAGGCGCCAGCGTATGCGTGCCGAAGCCGCCGGTGCCCGACAGGCAGGCCACGTTCTGCCCCACCTTCAGGTGCGTCACGCCTTCGCCGATCGCCTGGATGATCCCGGCGTATTCCGATCCGGGCACGAAGGGCAGGGGCGGCTTCATCTGGTACTTGTTCTGCACGATCAGCAAATCGGGGAAGTTCAGGCTGGCCGCCCTGATCTCGATCAGCACCTGCCCCGGGCCCGGCGTCGGTGTCGGCAGTTCCTTCCAGGTCAGCGCATCGACGCCGATGGGGTTTTCGCAAAGCCATGCGTGCATGCTCGGGTCTCCTTCGAATGGGTAATGTTGAGGCAATGACTGCGGGCATGATAGGGGCCGCGGCGGGGTGTCCTTGTCCCTGCTGCGACGCACCCGACGCCTACAATCCGGTGCACCGAAAAGCACCATGAAGATACTTATTTCCAACGACGATGGCTTCCAGGCGCCGGGCATCGTCGCGTTGCACGACGCGCTCAAGGACATTGCCGAAGTCGAGGTGGTCGCACCCGAACACAACAACAGCGCCAAGTCGAACGCACTGACCCTGGCTGCACCGCTCTACGTGCACAAGGCGCACAACGGTTTTCGCTATGTGACGGGTACGCCCGCCGATTGCGTGCACATCGCGCTCAAGGGCCTGCTGGACTACCGGCCCGATCTGGTGGTTTCCGGCATCAACAACGGCGCCAACATGGGCGACGACACCATCTATTCGGGCACCGTCGGTGCGGCCATGGAGGCCTACCTGTTCGGCATTCCGGCCATCGCCTTCTCCCAGATCGAGAAGGGCTGGGCGCACGTGGACGCGGCAGCCCAGGTGGCGCGGCGGCTGGTGCAGCAGATCGAGCGCGAACGCATGCTCGGTGGCGCCGCCTTTCTGCTGAATGTGAATGTGCCGAACCGGCCGTTCGGCGAATTGAAGCCCGTCAAGGTCTGCAGGCTCGGCCGCCGTCACTCCGCGGAGAAAGTCATCACGCAGGAAAGCCCGCGCGGCGAAACGATGTACTGGATTGCGGGCGCGGGCGGCGCCAAGGACAGCGGCGAGGGCACCGACTTTCACGCCACAGCGGACGGCCACATCGCCTTGACGCCGCTGCAGATCGACCTGACCGATCACGCCCACCTGGGGCAATGGCGCGAGACGGTGGCCCGTCTCGGCAATTGACATGGCCACACAACGGCCCAGTTTCCCGGTTCGCCTGACACCCACCGCTTCGGCTGCCACACGGGGGCGCATGCCCGCCGTGCCGGTCAAGCCCATGGTGCCGTCCACGCCTTCCATGGCCTCCGATGCCGTGCGCGCGCGCATGGTGCAGAAGCTCGCGGCCCAGGGCATCTCCGATCCGCGCGTGCTGCGGGCGATGGGGGCCGTCGAGCGGCATCGTTTCGTCGACAGCGCATTGGTCAACCAGGCGTACGAAGACACGAGCCTGCCGATCGGCCTGGGGCAGACGATCTCCAAGCCGAGCGTGGTGGCCCGCATGATCGAACTCCTGCTGGCAGCGCCCGCGCTGGCCGGAAAGCCGCAGGATCGCCTCGGCCGCGTGCTCGAAATCGGCACCGGCTGCGGCTACCAGGCCGCGGTGCTGAATCACGTGGCGACCGAGGTCTACAGCATCGAGCGTCTGCGTGGCCTGCATGAACGTGCGCGTGCCAATCTGCGGCACTTCCGGCTGGCCACGGTGCACCTGATGCTGGGCGACGGGATGATCGGCTATGCCAAGGGCGCGCCTTATGCGGGCATCATCGCCGCGGCCGGCGGCGAAGCCGTGCCGGAGGCCTGGATTGCGCAACTCGCGGTCGGCGGGCGCATCGTCGCGCCGACCCACTCGGCGGGCGGTGGCCAGGCCCTCGTCGTCATCGACAAGACCGCCCGGGGGCTGGAGCGCCTCATTCTTGAGGCCGTTCACTTTGTCCCCCTAAAATCAGGCATCGCTTGAAGGAATAACAAATGCAGGGTTTTGGCAATCGGAGTTTGTTCGCGGGCATCACGTTGGCCGTTGTGCTCGTGATCGCGGGCTGCTCCGCACCGCGCGGGCCGGCACCGGTCGAAGACCGTGGCACCATGACGCGCGCGCCCGGTGCGACGCCGGGTGGTCCTCCCATCACCACCGACGCCAGCGGCAAGCCGCTTCTCGGTATCGAAAACTACGGCAAGCCTGGCTACTACGCCGTGCGTCCCGGCGACACCATCCGCCGCATCGGCAACGAGACGGGGCAACGCTGGCAGGACATCGTTCGCTGGAACAACATCGACAACCCCGACCTGATCGAGGTGGGCCAGGTGCTGCGCGTGATTCCGCCGACGGGTTCGGGC